>NZ_JAOTGF010000006.1:0-107724 GCF_044427305.1 Streptococcus sp. 2021WUSS109 | reverse complement strand
TGGCTAAGAAATTAGTCCAAGATAGTAGAAGCAGAAAGAAAAACACAGACAGTTCGGCTGAATTTCATCAGAATCAGCTTGAATCTATCTGTGTTTTTTATTTACTGGCTAGTTTTTGCCCAGTCTCGTGCTATTCTCATTCTGGTATTTTTTGAGAATCTGTTGGATTTCTTCCAAGTTTCCTGCAATACTTTGCTGATAGACTCGAGTCTTATATTGTAAGTCAGAAGTCATTTCCTGCAAGGGTTCTTGAAAACTTTGGATAATGGCAAGTTGTTCCTGAATATTGTCCTTGCTCAGTTGAATATCTGATAGAAGTTGTTTGGTTTCCTGTACTTCTTTAACGATTTTATCCCGATGCGTGACTGCGAGGAAGCTGGCGGTAGCGGCGCTTACGGCTAAAATGATATTACGAAGTTTCATATTATTCTCCTAGATAGAGCTCTTGTGCCAGTTGAGCCAGGGCTGGGAAGTCAGGGTCGTTGGCTTTAAATTGAATGCTCAATCCATCTTGATTGTTAAAGCGTGGTAAGAGATGGATGTGTGTATGAAAGACGGTTTGCCCAGCGGCCTCCTCGTTATTATTAACGATGTTTAGACCACTAGCTCCAAGTTTTTCTTTTAACTGACGAGCGATGGTTGGCACAACAGAAAAGAGTGTGGCTGCAGCTTCTTTATCCATATCAAGCACGTTTCGGTAGTGTTTTTTAGGAACAACCAATGTGTGTCCTTTTGTGACCTGAGTGATGTCTAAAAAGGCTAATACTTGGTCATCTTCGTAGACTTTTGAAGCTGGTATTTCTCCAGAGATAATTTTGCAAAAAATACAATCCGACATAATGGCAACCTCTTTCTAGGATTTTTGTTATAATAATTATATCAAATTGTAGGAAGAAATGTATGTTAGAAGTAAAAAATGTAACTGGAGGATATGTCAATATCCCAGTTTTGAAAGATGTATCTTTTACCGTTGAGGATGGTCAATTAGTTGGTCTAATTGGTTTAAATGGTGCAGGGAAATCAACGACTATTAAGGAAATTATCGGTCTTTTGACACCTTATCAAGGACAGATTGCAATTGACGGCCTAACTTTGCTACAAGGGGCTGAAAATTATCGGAAGAAGATTGGGTTTATCCCTGAAACACCAAGTTTGTATGAAGAACTAACCCTCAAAGAGCACTTGGAAGTGGTAGCAATGGCCTATGATTTATCCTGGGAGCAAGCTTGGGGACGTGTTGAGCACTTGTTAAAACTGTTTCGCTTGGATGAGAAATTGGACTGGTTTCCTGTCAATTTTTCAAAGGGAATGAAGCAGAAGGTCATGATTATTTGTGCTTTTATGGTGGAGCCGAGTCTGTTGATTGTTGATGAGCCTTTTCTGGGTTTAGACCCTGTGGCTATCTCTGATTTAATCGCTCTTTTGGAGGAAGAAAAATCTAAGGGCACTTCCATTCTCATGTCCACTCACGTTCTTGACTCAGCTGAGAAAATGTGCGACTCTTTTGTGATTTTACATCAGGGACAGGTCCGTGCAACTGGAAATTTGGAGGAGCTACAAAGCGCATTTGGTATGGATGGTGCAAGTCTGAATGAAATTTATCTGGCCTTGACACAAGAAGGAGTGGCTGGATGAAAGAATTGTTTCAACAACGCCGACTAGATTTTTTAAATCGTTGTTCCAAGTATCTGCGCTATGTTCTGAATGACCATTTTGTTTTGGTTCTCATGGTTTTATTAGGCTTTTTGAGTTTGCAATACCGTCAATTATTGTTGTCATTCCCTGAGAATCCGTTGCCGATTGTTTTGGTGGTTATTGCAATCAGTCTACTGGTGCTATTGTCCGGAAGAATTGCGACTTATTTAGAAGAAGCTGATCAAATCTTCCTATTGACCAAGGAAAAAGACATTCTGCAAGGACTCGAGGTTGCAGCCAGACGCACGGTCTTGTTTTGGTCCTCTATACAGGTGGTGGTTCAGCTTGTTTTGTTACCAATCTATTTGAAACTGGGTTTACCGGTGTGGATGATTGTAGCTGGTCTTCTTACTTTGTTGGTTTTAAAATGTCTTTTTGTCAAGCACCAATTAGTGGCTTATCAGTCACAGGGAGTATTGGACTGGTCTAAGGCTATTCAAGATGAACAAAAAAGGAAGCAGTCTATTTTACGTTTCTTTGCCTTATTTACAACGGTTAAAGGAATCAGTACGACTGTTAAACCGAGAAGCTATCTCAATGGAATCTTGCGTCTCGTCAAGTCGAGACAGACTTGGTTTTATCTCTACTTACGGGCTTTCTTGCGTTCAGGAGACTACTTGGGCTTGACGATACGTCTACTGTTGTTGGCGATTTTGTCCCTATTTGCCATTGAAGAATCGTGGTTATCCATCGGCCTAGTTTTAGTCTTTCATTATTTGCTTGTCTTTCAGTTGTTGGGGCTTTACAAGCATTATGATTATCAATATGTAACACAACTGTATCCTCTGGAGAAAGATTCCAAGAAAATCGGTCTTCAGAATTTGCTTAGAGTGATTTTATATAGTCTATTACTGGTGGAATTGGGCTTTGCTCTGCTATTTTCTAAAGAGAATGCGATGGTAGTCGTCTTACTTCTCGTGGGGATTTTCTTGCATGAAATATATTTGCCTCTAAAATTAAAAAAATTGATTGACTAAATAGACGAAAATTAGTAAAATAGTAAGGAATTTTTAAAGGAGGAAAGGCATGCAGTTTGATACCAGTGGGCTACAATTACAGTCTATTGCAGGAAATAGTGGCAAAGCGTTTAAAGGCCTACGGTCAGACGGAACGCCAGTCTTTGTGAAGTATGAGATGCCTCCGATAGTGTCTGCTCTTGCGCGTGAGCAAATTACACCACCCGTTTTGTCAGCAAATCGTGAAGTAGGAATGGGGCATCGTGTAGAGCAGGAGTGGTTGAATGGTCGTACCTTGGAGCGTCAAGATATGACTAGTAAACAGATTCGTCAAATACTGGTGAGAATGCACTATTCTCGCATTTTGCTCAATCAGGCTTTGCAGATGAATTACACCTATATGGAACCTCAGGATTTGGTTTATCGTTGGCAAAAAGAGGCGCCAACTAGATTGGGACAGAATTCTTATCTGAAATCTATCTGTCAAGATTTATTGAATAATCTACCAAGATTCCGTCAAGAGGTGGCGACATTTGTTCACGGAGATTTGCATCATAGTAACTGGGTAGAAACGACGTCTGGTTTGGTGTATTTGACGGATTGGGAGACCGCTTGTGTAACGGATCGGATGTTGGATGTTGCCTATATTTTGACGCATTATATTCCTCGTCAGTCCTGGGAAGAGTGGCTTCGGGCTTATGGCTACAAATATAACAGCACAGTATTAAATAAGGTTTATTGGTATGGCCAGCTTGGCTATCTAAACCAAATAGCTAAGCATGTAGAAAGCTACAATGTTTTGGCTGCAAATAAAGAAATTTATGCTCTACGGCAATTCCGTCAGAGTTTCTATAAGGAAGTATGAGAGTTAGAAATCGTAAGGGAGCGAGTGAGCTTCTAGCAAACAATCCCCAGTATGTTATCTCCAATCCAGAGGAGTGTAAGGGGAAATGGGCAGAGATTTTTGGAAACAATAATCCTATCCACATAGAAGTTGGTTCTGGTAAAGGTCGCTTTGTCACTGGTATGGCTGCGCAAAATCCAGATATTAACTATATTGGTATTGATATTCAGATGACCGTGTTAAGCTATGCCTTGGACCGTGTGCTTGAAGCTGGCTTACCAAATATAAAATTATTGCAGGTGGATGGTTCGAGTTTGACCAACTATTTTGCACCGGCAGAAATAGATCAGCTTTATCTGAATTTTTCAGATCCGTGGCCTAAGAAACGTCATGAGAAACGCCGTTTGACCTACAAGTCATTCTTGGATACCTACAAGGAAATCCTACCTGAGAAGGGAGAAATCCACTTCAAAACAGATAATCGTGGTCTGTTTGAGTATAGCCTGGCTAGTTTTTCTCAATATGGCATGGTCTTGAAGCAAGTTTGGCTAGATTTGCATGCTGATGGTTTGGAAGGCAACGTTATGACAGAGTATGAGGAGAAATTCTCAAACAAGGGTCAAGTCATCTATCGTGTGGAAGCACAGTTTCAATAATTCCCTTAGTGGAAAATGAGGAGAGGTCTAACAGAGACCTTTTTCCTTTACAAATAGGGATAGATATGATAGAATAATGGAAGTGAATAATGAGAAAAGGGGTTGGCGTCAGTCAACCCTTTCCCTGTACACGGATTTCTGTATATAGAATGAATGATAGTGCAAGGGAGTTTACTGTCAAAGGAAATAGAGAGTCCTGGATAGTGCGAACTATTTGAGTAATGTATTTCTAGCGACTGTAAAAGTAGGAGGTGTTTATGTCATCAATTATTGAATTGGTCACAGCAGCAATTACCCCCGCTATTCAAACTCCTTACGAGTTGGTAGATGTGGAATATGGTAAAATGGGCGGTGACTATGTCCTATCGATTTTTGTCGATAAGGAGGGTGGAATTTCCCTTCAAGATACGGCAGATTTATCCGAAAAGATCAGTCCGATTTTGGACACTATCAAACCAGACCCATTTCCAGACCAATACATGCTGGAGGTAACAAGTCCAGGTTTGGAACGTCCTTTAAAAACGGCAGATGCTGTTGAGAAGGCGGTTGGAAAGTACATCCATGTCAAGCTCTATCAGGCAATTGATAAAATCAAGGTTTTCGAAGGAACTTTGCTCTCCTTTGATGGAACAGACCTGATCATGGAATATATGGATAAAACTCGTAAGAAGGAAGTGACTATTCCTTACCAGACGGTGGCTAAGGCTCGTTTGGCTGTTAAGTTATAATGCTCTTTCATGAGTAATTTAAAAGATATTAGACTTTAAGAAAGGACCTTTTGAGCGCAAAAGGAAAACAACATGAGTAAAGAAATGCTAGAAGCCTTCCGTATTTTAGAGGAAGACATGGGTATTAACAAAGCGGATATCATTGATGCAGTTACAGAGTCGCTTCGTTCAGCTTATAAACGCCGTTATGGTCAATCAGAATCAGCAGTGATTGAATTTGACGAGAAAAAAGGCGATTTCCATGTATTTACTGTTCGTGAAGTAGTAGATGAAGTATTTGATAGCCGACTAGAAATTAGTCTAAAAGATGCCTTGGCTATTTCATCAGCTTATGAAATGGGTGACAAAATTAAATTCCAAGAAGACCCAGCGGAATTTGGACGTGTAGCTGCTCAATCAGCTAAACAGACCATCATGGAAAAGATGCGCAAACAAAAGCGTGCCATTACCTTCAATACCTACAAGCAACATGAAAATGAGATTATGTCAGGTACGGTAGAGCGTTTTGATAATCGCTTTATCTATGTCAACCTTGGTACGATTGAAGCTCAATTGTCAAAACAGGATCAAATTCCTGGCGAGGTTTTCCAATCACATGATCGCATCGAAGTCTATGTCTACAAGGTAGAAGACAATGGTCGTGGTGTTAACGTATTTGTCAGCCGTAGCCATCCAGAAATAATCAAACGTCTCATGGAACAGGAAATTCCAGAAGTATACGATGGAACAGTTGAAATCATGAGTGTTGCCCGTGAAGCTGGAGACCGTACGAAAGTGGCTGTTCGTAGCCATAATCCAAACGTAGATGCCATCGGTACTATCGTTGGCCGTGGTGGTTCAAATATCAAGAAAATCACTAGCAAATTCCATCCAGCTCGTTATGATGCTAAGAATGACCGTATGATTCCTACTGAGGAAAATATTGACGTTATCGAGTGGGTAGCTGACGAAGCGGAATTTATCTACAATGCCTTAGCACCTGCTGAAGTTGACCAAGTATTGTTTGACACGGAAGATGGGAAGCATGCTACAGTCGTTGTACCAGATGATAAGTTGTCATTGGCAATTGGTCGTCGTGGTCAAAACGTTCGTTTGGCAGCGCATTTGACAGGATTCCGTATCGACATCAAGTCAGCATCGGAGTATGAAGCTTTTGAAGCAACTCAATATGCAACAGACGAAGTTGTAGAAGAAGTCGAAGAAGAACAAGAATAAGGCAAAAGGAGCAACCATGGCAAAAGCTAGAAAAATACCCTTGCGCAAGTCTGTGGTGTCCGGTGAAATCATCGACAAACGGGATTTGCTCCGTATTGTAAAAAATAAAGAAGGTCAAGTATTTATCGATCCAACAGGCAAGGCAAATGGTCGTGGAGCTTACATTAAGCTTGATAATGATGAGGCAAGCCAAGCTAAGAAACGTCGTGTCTTCGATCGTTCCTTTAGTATGGAAGTGGCCGAAGAATTTTACGATGAATTAATTGCCTATGTTGATCATAAGATCAAGAGGAGAGAACTTGGACTCGAATAAGAGACAGAAAATCTTAAATTTATTAGGTTTGGCCCAGCGAGCTGGTCGCCTGGTTTCGGGTGAGGACCTGGTTGTTGAAGCTATTCAAAAAGGGCAGGCAAAGTTGGTGTTTTTAGCCGAAGATGCTGCTGGAAATTTAAGTAAAAAAGTAACAGATAAAAGTCATACCTATCAAGTAGAAGTTGTAACAGTGTTTTCAACACTGGAATTGAGTGCAGCTGTCGGCAAGGCTAGAAAAGTTCTTGCAGTGACAGACGCTGGATTTACAAAGAAGATGAGGTCTATTATGGAATAGAACAGGAGGACAAGGCATTGTCTAAGAAGAGATTGAATGAAATAGCCCGTGAATTAGGCGTAAGCAGTAAGGAAGTTGTTGCTAAGGCTCAAGAATTGGGCTTTGAAGTCAAAAGCCATGCTTCAAGCGTAGATGAAGCAAGTGCTAAACGCCTTGCAGAAAGCTTTGGTGGACAAAAATCAGAGGCAACTAAAGTTGCGGCAAAAGTTAGCAAGCCTGAGAAGGTTGATGAAACTCCAAAAGTGGAAACAGCTAAGGTAGAAAAAGCTAAGGAAACACAGCCAGTAGTAAAAGAAGAAGTTGCGACAGCTACAGTACAATCAGCTCCACATCGTCCACAGAGTCGAAACTTTAAGGCAGAACGTGAAGCACGTGCCAAAGAGCAGGCTGCTAAGCGAGCTCAGGGTCAAGGAAAAGGTGGTCAAGCTAAATCTGGTCAGGACCGTCGTGATAACCGTCAACAAGGTCAGGGACGTTCAAACAATGAGCGAAATGATCGACGCGACAATCGTCGTGACCAGCGTTCAGAAGAGCGGAAAGACAACCGATTTGGTGATCGTCGCGATAATCGTGACAACCGTCGTCAGGACAACCGTTCAGGTCAGTCAGCTCGCTTTGAACAAAGAGAAGCTGCAAAACCAGCAGGACCTAAAATTGACTTCAAAGCGCGTGCTGCTGCTTTGAAAGCAGAACAAAATGCGGAGTATGCTCGTACTAGTGAAGAACGTTTTCGTCAGGCTCAGGAAGCTAAAAAGCAACCTAAGAAGCCAAAAGAAATTAAGTTTGAAGAACCGGTTGTGGAAAGCAAACCATTTGTGAAGCCTGCACCTGTTGCATCGGTACCAGAGCAAGTTGCAGAAACTACTGTAGATACCCGTCGTAAGAAACAAGCTCGACCAGATAAAAAACGTGACTTTAATAGTGACGAAGAAGATGGTCCACGGAAACAACAAAGAAATCGAAATAGTCAAAATCAAGTGAGAAATCAAAGAACAAGTAACTGGAATAACAACAAGAAAAATAAAAAAGGCAAGGCTAACCAACCTGCCAAACCTGTCACAGAACGCAAGTTCCACGAATTGCCAACTGAATTTGAATATACTGCTGGCATGACCGTCGCAGAAATTGCAAAACGGATCAAACGTGAACCTGCTGAAATTGTGAAAAAACTCTTCCTTATGGGAGTTATGGCGACTCAAAACCAATCTTTGGATGGAGATACTATCGAACTCCTCATGGTTGATTATGGTATTGAAGCGAAAGAAAAGGTAGAGGTCGATAACGCAGATATTGAGCGTTTCTTCGTAGAAGAGGGCTACCTCAATGAAGAAGAGATGACAGAACGCCCACCTGTTGTGACTATCATGGGACACGTTGACCATGGTAAAACAACCTTGTTGGATACCCTACGTAATTCTCGTGTTGCTACTGGAGAAGCTGGTGGTATCACACAGCATATCGGTGCCTACCAAATTGAGGAAGCTGGTAAGAAAATTACCTTCTTGGATACTCCAGGACACGCGGCCTTTACTTCTATGCGTGCACGTGGAGCATCTGTTACCGACTTGACCATCCTAGTCGTTGCAGCAGATGATGGTGTCATGCCACAAACAATCGAGGCTATCAACCACTCAAAAGCAGCTAATGTGCCAATCATTGTAGCTATCAACAAGATTGACAAGCCAGGTGCAAACCCAGAGCGTGTCATCGGTGAATTGGCTGAGCACGGTGTTATCTCAACCGCTTGGGGTGGAGAATCTGAATTTGTAGAAATCTCAGCTAAGTTTAACCAAAACATTGATGAATTGTTGGAAACTGTTCTTTTGGTTGCTGAAATTCAAGAACTGAAGGCAGACCCAACTGTTCGTGCGATTGGTACAGTTATCGAAGCGCATTTGGATAAAGGGAAAGGTGCGGTTGCAACCCTCCTCGTTCAACAAGGGACACTTAATGTTCAAGACCCAATCGTTGTCGGAAATACCTTCGGACGTGTTCGTGCCATGACAAACGACCTTGGTCGTCGTGTTAAAACTGCTGGTCCATCTACACCGGTATCTATTACTGGTTTGAACGAAGCACCTATGGCAGGCGATCACTTTGCAGTTTACGAGGATGAGAAATCAGCTCGCGCAGCAGGTGAAGAACGTGCTAAACGTGCTCTTCTTAAACAGCGTCAAGCAACGCAACGAGTTAGTCTTGAAAACCTCTTTGATACCCTTAAAGCAGGTGAGGTTAAGTCAGTTAATGTGATTATCAAGGCTGACGTACAAGGTTCCGTTGAAGCACTTGCATCATCGCTTCAAAAGATTGAAGTAGAGGGAGTACGTGTCAATATCGTCCACTCTGCAGTCGGAGCTATCAACGAATCAGATATTACTCTTGCGGAAGCTTCAAATGCTCTTGTGATTGGTTTCAACGTTCGTCCAACAGCTGAAGCACGTAACCAAGCTGAAGCAGATGATGTTGAAGTACGTCTTCACAGCATCATTTACAAGGTTATCGAAGAGATGGAAGACGCCATGAAAGGTATGCTTGACCCAGAATATGAAGAAAAAATCATTGGTGAGGCAATCATTCGTGAAACCTTCAAGGTATCCAAAGTTGGAACGATCGGTGGTTTCATGGTTGTTCGTGGTAAAGTTACCCGTGATTCAAGTGTTCGAGTTATCCGTGATGGTGTTGTAGTATTTGATGGTAAACTAGCTAGTTTGAAACGCTATAAAGATGACGTGAAAGAAGTTGGTAATGCCCAAGAGGGTGGTTTGATGATTGAGAACTACAATGACTTGAAAGTTGATGATACCATTGAAGCTTACATCATGGAAGAAATCAAAAAATAATATTTTCTCACTGTCAAAGTCATAGACAAGTGATTTTGTCGAGGAAGTGACAATTTAATAGATTTTAGTAGGTTTTAAAGCAATAGTTTTTAATCTACTTGGATTATTCAAGCTGGGGAAACTCAGCTTTTCTATCATCTAAGAAAGGAAAGAATATGGCGAATCATTTTCGTACAGACCGTGTCGGGATGGAAATCAAGCGCGAAGTCAATGAGATTTTGCAAAAGAAAGTTCGTGATCCACGTGTGCAGGGAGTGACCATTACAGATGTTCAGATGGTCGGCGATTTGTCAATGGCCAAGGTTTACTACACAATCATGAGTAATTTGGCATCCGATAATCAAAAAGCACAAACGGGTCTTGAAAAAGCGACGGGAACCATTAAGAGAGAACTTGGTCGTAAGTTAACTCTTTATAAAATTCCGGATTTGGTCTTTGAAAAAGACCAATCAATTGAGTACGGCAATAAAATTGACCAAATGTTGCGTGCTCTTGATTAGAAAGATTAACAACAAAAGTCGGATGGAGACATTCGGCTTTTTCTGGCTCGGATGCTTTGTCCATATATGGTGGCGTTTACAAGACCTCGGAAAGATGTTATACTAATACTCAATGAAAATCAAAAGTAGACTAGGAAACGAAGTCGAAGATAGAACTCTGTTACTATCTTATTTCAAGGTAACAGGCTGAAAACCCCCACTGGAGCTTTTCACTCATCAAGGCTCTTGACAACGGATAATGTTGATTTTCGAAGAGTATAAGACCAAAGATAGAGCACAGGAGGAAGTTATGAAAACATTTATTAGTAAACTGATGTTAGTGTCCACGGTTGTACTATTAGCTGCTTGTCAGTCTAATCAGGTAAAAGGTGGTGAGAGTCCTAGTTCTAGTGCTTCAAGCCAAGTTTCAGATAGTTCTAGTTTGCAGCAAGCGTCAACGATAGCATCTAGCTCCGAGACGCAAGCATCCTCAGTGACCACTCCTGAGCTAAGTGAGGTATACCAATCAGTTATTGATCGTTATCAAGCGAATATGGGGCAGCCTGCTGAGGCAATCAATCAGGATGAGGTCAGTAGCTATCTGAGCTTATTAACTAGCCAGGGGCAAGAATACAGTGGAATATTTTATAGTTTGTATGATGTCAACCATGATGGTACAGAGGAGCTGCTTCTAGCTTTGGACAAGTCGGGAGAATATGTCTTAATTGACCTCTATACTCAGCTTGCCGATGAGAGTCTACGCTTGGTGGATAATTTCCGCAATCTTGGATTTGAAATTGGACCGGACGCCCTACTTCGTCCTTTACAGGATGGAACATACTTATTTGAAGGAGATGGTGTTTTTCGCATTTATCAATACAATGCGATGATTCCAGGTTTAAAACGCATTTCTGAATCAGATACCAACCCTGAAACTTCTCCCTTGCTTGAGTTGAAAAGCTTGCATTGGGTTAAGTTATAGATTTTATCAATGATTATTCCTAGGCTGGGTTTCCCGGCCTTTTGTAGTTCCTAAGAAGTTTAAGTTTTCTTTTGGCAATCGTTAATCTTTCTTTTAGGAAGGAAAGGTAAACTAGGAGCATATCAGGAAGGGATACGACTTCCTAAAGAAAGAAAAGGAATCTATATTATGAAAACAAATCTTAAAAAATTACTTTACTCTGGTGTTACTCTTATGAGTCTTGGTGTCTTAGCAGCATGTTCATCTACTTCAAGTTCAGCAGCAACTAGTCAGACAAGTGTAGCGACAACTTCAAATAATAGCACTTCATCAGATTCGAGCTCGTCATCTATTGACTGGTCAGCCCTTCCAACGACAGAAGTGACGCTTTCAAATGATGGCTTGAAAATTACTGAGGGAGGAACCTATATTTTGACTGGTTCAACAACAGCTGGTGTAACGGTTGAAACAGATGCCAATGTTCGCATCATTCTAGCAGGTGCTGAGATTTCAAGTTCAGATACTGCAGCAATCAATGTTATTAATGCTGATAATGTTGAATTGGAAATCAAAGATGGTACGACGAATACAGTGAAAGATAGCAGCAATCATACAGACACCAATATTGAGGGGGCTATCCATGTTGAAGCAGATTTGACCATCACTGGTAATGGTAGCTTGACAGTTGAGGGGAACTTCCAAGATGGTATTGTATCGACGGACGACCTTGTCGTGAATTCAGGAAACATTACCGTCACTGCAGTAGATGATGGTATCCGTGGTAAGGATTCATTGACAATCAATGGTGGTACAATCAATGTAACAGCAGGTGGTGATGGTATCAAGTCAACCAATGATACAGATACTACCAAAGGTTATACAACTATCACAGGTGGTGAAATTACTGTAAAAGCAGGTGATGATGGTATTAAAGCGGAGACGGCTTTGACAATTGACGGAGGTACCATTACAGTATCAGAATCTGCTGAGGCACTTGAAGGTACTAACATCACGATTAATGGTGGTACATTAGATGTTTATGGTTCAGATGATGCTATTAATGCGGCAAGTACAACGTCATCAGATATCTTTATCAAGGTAACTGGCGGTGACTTGAAAGTGGCGGTAGGTAGTGGAGATACGGATGCCTTTGATGCTAATGGAGACATTTATATCTCCGGTGGGACAATCGATGTAACAGCTCAATCTGCTTTTGACTTCGATGGAACTGCTGAATTGACAGGTGGTACAGTAACCGTTAACGGTGAACAAATTACTCAAATCACAGCAACAGGACCAGGAGCTGGTGGCCACGGTGGCTGGTAATCAATAATAATACAAAAAGGTCTGAGTTGACGAACTCAGACCTTTCGTTTGCTTTCCATATTGGGAAGATTGATTTTGTATTTAATTACCAATAAACGAATGATTAAAGAAATGGTAAAAATAGTGATGAAGGTTGGAATTTGTGGTAATTTCCAATTTACAACGCAAAGATGATAGAGGACTCCTGAGAAAAATGCAAGGACAGCATAGACATCTTCTTTAAGAACAATAGGTGTTTCATTGACGAGTAAATCACGGGCGATTCCGCCTCCGACACCTGTCAAAGCTGCCAGAATACCACTGGTTAGAGCGTTTAGCTGGAGAGAGATGCCAGTACTGGCTCCAATGAGGGCAAAGATGGCTAGACCGATTGCATCAAAGATAAGGTTTGTCTGGGAAAGGAAATGAATCATCTTCTTATCAAGTGGTTTGTCCTGCTTTAGATTGATAACAATCAAGTACATGCTAATCGCTACTCCGAGAGATAAATAGATGGCTGTAGGATCGGTCAGAGCAGTAGGAATGCGATTGGCCATCGTATCTCGAATAATTCCCCCACCAACGGCGGTAATGATACCGAGCAAGCTAATTCCAAAAATATCTAACTTTTTCTTAAATCCTTTTACGGCCCCCGAAACAGCAAATGCGATAGTGCCTACGTAGTTACAAATCATCAGAAATAAATCGAATTCCATAAGAACCTCCGTACCTATATTAACAGAAAGAAAGACGGCGTGCAAGATTATTTTAAAGTTTGTGAAAAAAGTTTCAAACAAGTAAAGTGAATCTTTTAATGATTTGTGAAAAAACGCACTAAATCAAGGTTTTCACGAAAATTTCTGTAAAAAGAAAACGGTTCAATTACTTGCCATTTGTGAAATATTGGTCTATCATAGTACAGAAAGAGAAAAAACTTTGGAGGAAATTATGGTATCTATCACAAAAGAACAACATTTGGACATGTTCTTGAAAATGCAACAAATCCGTGATGTTGATATGAAATTAAACAAATTAGTGCGTCGCGGTTTCGTACAAGGTATGACTCACTTCTCAGTCGGTGAAGAAGCTGCAGCTGTTGGACCTATTGCTGGATTGACAGATGAGGACATCATCTTCTCACATCACCGTGGTCACGGTCACGTTATTGCAAAAGGTATTGACATCAATGGCATGATGGCTGAGCTTGCTGGTAAGGCAACTGGTACATCAAAAGGTCGTGGTGGTTCTATGCACTTGGCAAACGTTGAAAAAGGAAACTTTGGTTCAAACGGTATCGTAGGTGGTGGTTATGCCCTTGCAGTTGGTGCAGCCCTTACGCAACAATACCTTGGTACAGATAACATTGTTATTGCCTTCTCAGGTGATTCAGCTACTAACGAAGGTTCCTTCCATGAATCAATGAACTTGGCGGCAGTTTGGAACTTGCCAGTTATCTTCTTCATTACAAACAACCGTTACGGTATCTCAACAGATATTTCTTACTCAACTAAGATTCCTCATCTCTACCAACGTGCAGCAGCATACGGTATTCCAGGTCACTATGTTGAGGATGGTAACGACGTCATTGCTGTTTATGAAAAAATGCAAGAAGTCATCGAGTACGTTCGTGCAGGAAACGGACCAGCAATGGTTGAGGTTGAGTCATACCGCTGGTTTGGTCACTCAACTGCCGACGCAGGTGTCTACCGTACAAAAGAAGAAGTTAACGAGTGGAAAGCAAAAGACCCACTTAAGAAATACCGCAAATACTTGACAGAAAACAAGATTGCGACAGACGAAGAATTGGATGCCATCGAAGCACAAGTTGCAGAACAAGTAGAAGCATCTGTAAAATTCGCACAAGAAAGCCCAGATCCAGACATCTCAGTAGCTTACGAAGACGTGTTTGTAGACTAACGTAAGAAGTTTGACTAAGCTCTAAAGAGCAAGTCAAACTACGGTAGCCACTATGGTGGACTACCTACTTACCTCACTAACTTCGCCTATTCAGCAATATCGGCTGAATAGTCTCCGTGTCGTAAGTAACGAGAACGTTAAAAGGACACAGCGAAAATAAGCGGTAAGTCCGAAATCTTTGATTTCGTAGACGCACCCTCGTCAAGACAACTAGTATTTTCACAGGTGAAACCGAAGAAAGTACAGTTGTCTACGACGCAGTAACTGCAATAGTTAAACATGAAATTCGCACAGTCCTTAGTTCGAGTACAATTCTAACTAATTTGTGAGGTTGTCTAAAAAACGACTGAAAAATAGGGAACTGACACAGTGTGCTTGCACACAAGGAAGTTCGCACCAAAGGTAGCCACATCCGTAATTCAGCTGAAGCTGAAACGGTTGCGTCTCTTTTTTCCGAGTTTTTAGACCGAACACGATTGTAACGTAAGAAGTTTGACTCAGCTCTAAAGAGCAAGTCAAACTAGGGTAGCTCACCAAGGTGGACTACCACCTTAGTTCGAGTACAATTCTACGGTGCCTCAAGCTGGGGCTATGAACAATTATAGTCTTTTAGTTTGCTTTTAGTACTAGGCAACGAGCCGTAGGCATAACTGAAGTTAGGCAAGGCGAGTTCAAACAATCCAGTGGAGTGTTTGAAGTTGGAAATAGGGAGTGGGAAAGAACTCGACCAGTCTAAAAAGAGTTCGTCTTCCCACCCCCGCACAGTTGATTAGGTCAGATTTGGAGTGTGAAACACGAACAAATCTGCCAATCAACCACTGCGCTGAGATGTTGACACGAACTCTGAGAAGCGAGGTTGGACTTTCTTCCCAGCCTCCTTGCGTTGAAGTAATAAAAAAAACTAAATGATGCTACATTGTGGTAATTGATTGATTTTCGTTAGTACAGTAAAAGTAAATTGATATAAGTAGGAGAAATTGTAAAAATGGCTGAAACAAAAGTAATGGCCTTGCGTGAAGCGATTAACTTGGCTCAGAGCGAAGAAATGCGTAAGGATGAAAAAGTATTCTTGATGGGTGAAGACGTCGGTATCTACGGCGGTGACTTCGGTACATCTGTTGGTATGTTGGACGAGTTTGGTCCAAAACGCGTTCGCGACACGCCTATCTCTGAGGCTGCAATCGCTGGTTCTGCGGTTGGTGCGGCTCAAACAGGTCTTCGTCCAATCGTTGACTTGACTTTCATGGACTTCATCACAATTGCCCTTGATGCGATTGTTAACCAAGCGGCTAAAACCAACTATATGTTTGGTGGTGGCTTGAAAACACCTGTAACCTTCCGTGTGGCATCTGGATCAGGTATCGGTTCAGCGGCACAGCACTCACAATCTCTTGAAGCTTGGTTGACTCACATCCCAGGTATCAAAGTTGTTGCACCTGGTACAGCTAACGATGCAAAAGGTCTCTTGAAATCATCTATCCTTGACAACAACCCAGTTATCTTCTTGGAGCCAAAAGCTCTTTACGGTAAAAAAGAAGAAGTGAACTTGGACCCAGATTTCTACATTCCACTTGGTAAAGGTGAAATCAAACGTGAAGGTACAGATGTAACCATCATTTCATACGGTCGTATGTTGGAACGTGCCTTGAAAGCGGCTGAAGAAGTAGCTGCAGAAGGCATCAGCGTAGAAGTGGTTGACCCACGTACCCTTATCCCATTGGATAAAGAATTGATCATCGAATCTGTGAAGAAAACTGGTAAGGTTATCTTGGTTAACGATGCTTACAAAACAGGTGGTTTCATCGGTGAAATCGCATCAATCATCACAGAAAGCGAAGCCTTTGACTACTTGGATGCACCAATCATCCGTATTGCTTCAGACGATGTACCAGTTCCTTACGCAAACATTCTTGAAAACGCAGTATTGCCAAACGTAGAGAAAATCAAAGCGGCAATCTACAAGCAAGTAAACAAGGGTTAATCTTATCGTCATCCGCTTATCTTTTCCGGCTGTGTTGATTTGGCTTACCTAAGGTCAGTTATGCCTGCACCAAATTGACTTGTCAGAAAAGCAATCGGAAAGACGATAACCCTAATATGCTAGAAATAAAATGTTCTAGCATGACTAAGAATGCTTGGAAAAGAATTAAGTCACTTCGATTATCGAAGTCTGGTTTGGTTCTTGACAAGGTAAGAAACTGAAAGAAAGGAATTGAACCCGTCCGGAAAACTCGGAAAAAAGATAAATCGTTACGAAAATCAGGATTTTCGACGATTTCCTATTTTTCATTCGTTTTCTGTTCGGACTTGGTATCTTAATAATGGCTATTGAAATCATTATGCCTAAGCTCGGTGTGGACATGCAAGAAGGTGAAATCATCGAGTGGAAAAAACAAGAGGGCGATTTTGTCAACGAAGGCGACGTCATCTTGGAAATGATGTCTGACAAGACCAGCATGGAGCTGGAAGCAGAAGAGTCAGGCGTCCTATTGAAAATTGTTCACGGAAACGGTGCTACCGTTCCTGTAACAGAAGTTATTGCCTACATCGGTGCTGAAGGTGAGACGGTTGAAGCCGGCGCTTCACCTGCACCTGCTGTTGAACCAGCAGCGGCTATTGAAGAAGTACCTGCAGGTCGTACACCAGTGATTGTTGCTCCTGCACCTGCTGCCAAACCACAAGGTGGTGGTAAGGTTCGTGCGACTCCAGCAGCACGTAAATTGGCGCGTGAGCTTGGAATTGATTTGGGTCTGGTTCCAGGAACAGGTGCTAACGGTCGTGTCCACAAGGTTGACATCGAAGACTTCAAGGGAGCAGCTCCCAAAGCAACTCCGCTTGCAGCCCGTATTGCAGCAGACCAAGGTGTTGACTTGTCAACTCTTACAGGTTCAGGTGTTAACGGTAAGATTGTCAAGAACGACGTTCTTGCAGTACTTGCTCCTGCAGCTGTAGAAACTGCTGCTCCAGCACCAAAAGCTGAAGAGAAACCAGCTAAAGAATTGCCAGAGGGCGTTGAAATCATCAAGATGAGCCCAATGCGTAAGGCGATTTCAAAAGGTATGGTCAACTCTTACTTGACTGCTCCGACATTTACACTTAACTACGATATTGACATGACCAACCTCATGGCACTACGTAAGCAAGTCCTTGAGCCAATCATGAACAAGACTGGTTTGAAAGTAACCTTTACAGACTTGATTGGTCTTGCGGTTGTTCGTACTTTGATGAAAGAAGAACACCGTTACATGAACGCATCTTTGATTAACGATGCACAAGAAATCGAATTACACAAGTTCGTCAACCTTGGTATCGCAGTAGGTCTAGATGATGGCTTGGTGGTGCCAGTTGTTCACGGTGCAGATAAGATGAGCTTGTCTGACTTTGTGGTGGCTTCGAAAGATGTCATCAAGAAGGCTCAATCTGGTAAGTTGAAGGGGGCTGAAATGTCAGGTTCGACCTTCTCTATCACCAACTTGGGTATGTTTGGTACTAAAACCTTTAACCCAATCATCAACCAACCAAACTCAGCAATCCTTGGTGTAGCATCAACTGTTCAAACACCAGTTGTTATTGATGGTGAAATCAAAATCCGTCCAATCATGGCACTCTGCTTGACCATCGACCACCGTATCATTGATGGTATGAATGGTGCTAAGTTCATGGTTGACTTGAAGAACTTGCTGGAAAACCCATTGGAATTGTTGATCTGATAAGGTTTTTATTGGTCGAAAATAAAGGAATGTAGATTTCTGAATAGAAAATAAAGAAAGGGAATAAGAGCGAGAGAGTTTTAGCAATTGAACCCGAGCGGAAAGCTCGGAAAAATAGATAAATCGTTTAGAAAATCAGGATTTTCTACGATTTCCTAATTTTTCAGTCGCTTTCTCTTCGCTCTTGGTATCTTAAACATGGCTATTGAAATTATTATGCCGAAACTTGGTGTAGATATGCAAGAAGGCGAAATCATCGAGTGGAAAAAACAAGAGGGTGATTTTGTCAACGAGGGTGATGTTATCTTGGAGATGATGTCAGACAAGACAAGCATGGAATTGGAAGCGGAAGAATCAGGTGTTCTTTTGAAAATCGTTCATGGTAACGGTGCAACAGTTCCTGTAACTGAAGTCATTGCTTACCTTGGTGCAGAAGGTGAAACAGTTGAATTGGGTGCTGCACCTGCTCCAGCTGAGGTTGCTCAAGCAACTGCTGACTTGAAAGCAGCTGGTTTGGAAGTACCTGCAGCTCCTGCAACAGCTCCACAAGCTCCTAAGGCTGAATTGGCAGCTGACGAGTACGACATGGTTGTTGTCGGTGGTGGCCCTGCTGGTTACTATGCAGCTATTCGTGGTGCTCAATTAGGCGGTAAAATCGCTATCGTTGAGAAATCAGAATTCGGTGGTACTTGCTTGAACAAGGGTTGTATCCCAACTAAGACCTACCTTAAAAACGCTGAAATTCTTGACGGCTTGAAGATTGCTGCTGAGCGTGGTATCAACCTTGCTTCAACAAACTACACCGTTGATATGGACAAGACAGTTGACTTCAAGAACAAGGTTGTGAAGACATTGACTGGTGGCGTTCAAGGTCTCTTGAAAGCTAACAAGGTAACAATCTTCAACGGTCTTGGTCAAGTAAATCCTGATAAGACAGTTGTTATTGGCGACAAGGTTATCAAAGGTCGTAGCATCATCCTTGCAACAGGTTCTAAAGTATCACGCATCAACATCCCAGGTATTGATTCTAAGTTGGTATTGACTTCTGATGATATCCTTGATTTGCGTGAAATTCCTAAGTCACTCACTGTTATGGGTGGCGGCGTAGTCGGTGTAGAACTTGGTTTGGTTTACGCATCATACGGAACAGAAGTAACAGTTGTTGAAATGGCTGACCGTATTATTCCAGGTATGGACCGCGAAGTGTCTGTTGAATTGCAAAAAGTCCTTTCTAAGAAAGGTATGAAATTCTTGACATCTGTTGGTGTATCTGAAATCGTCGAAGCCAACAACCAGTTGACCATCAAATTGAACGACGGCTCAGAAATCGTTTCTGAAAAAGCCCTTCTTTCAATCGGTCGTGTACCACAATTGGCTGGTCTTGAAAATCTTAACCTTGAACTAGACCGCGGTCGTATCAAGGTCAACGAATACCAAGAAACATCAATCCCAGGTATCTACGCACCAGGTGATGTCAACGGTACTAAGATGTTGGCACATGCTGCTTACCGTATGGGTGAAGTGGCGGCTGAAAATGCCATCCACGGTAACCACCACAAGGCTAAATTGGACTTCACACCAGCAGCGGTTTACACACACCCAGAAATTGCTATGGTTGGTTTGACAGAAGACCAGGCGATCGAGAAATACGGTAAAGAAAACATCCTTATCGGTCGCAATAGCTTCACTGGTAACGGTCGTGCCATTGCTTCTAACGAAGCTCACGGTTTCGTAAAAGTAATTGCGGACAAGAAATACCATGAAATCCTTGGTGTTCATATCATCGGTCCAGTTGCAGCTGAAATGATCAATGAAGCAGCAACTATCATGGAATCTGAATTGACTGTTGATGATGTGGCAGCATCAATCCACGGTCACCCAACCTTCTCAGAGGTTATGTATGAAGCCTTTCTTGATGTTCTTGGTGTTGCGATCCACAATCCACCAAAACGTAAATAATAAGAGCCTCTAAAATACAGTAGAGAGACAGGTCTTCGGACTTGTCTTTTGTTATCGTTTCCACTATAATAAAAATTAGTTAACAATAAAGGAGTTTTGCATGAAATACATCGTAAACAACAGCAATGACCCAGCCTATAATATTGCCCTCGAAGCCTATGCCTTCAAGGAATTAACAGATATTGACGAAATTTTTATTCTCTGGATCAATGAGCCTGCCATCATTATCGGTAAGCATCAGAATGCTATTGAAGAAATCAACAAGGAATTCACAGACGAAAAGGGCATCCATGTTGTTCGCCGTCTGTCAGGTGGTGGCGCTGTCTATCATGACCTCAACAACCTTAACTACACCATTATCTCTAACAAGGCAGACGAGGGAGCTTTTGATTTCAAAACCTTCTCCAAGCCTGTGATTGATACCCTTGCGACACTAGGTGTTGAGGCGAATTTCACCGGCCGTAATGACCTGGAAATTGACGGCAAGAAAATCTGTGGTAATGCCCAAGCCTACGCCAAAGGCCGTATGATGCACCACGGTTGCTTGCTCTTTGATGTGGATATGTCAGTTCTGGCTAGTGCCCTCAAGGTCAGCAAGGACAAGATTGAATCCAAGGGTGTCAAGTCCGTCCGTGCCCGTGTGACCAATATCAACAACGAATTGCCAGAGAAGATGACCGTTCTGGAGTTCAAGGATGCCATTCTCAACCAGATGAAGCAAGAATATCCAGACATGGACGAGTATGTCTTGTCAGAAGATGACTTGGATCGTATCCAAGAAATCCGTGATACCCAGTTTGCGACATGGGATTGGACCTACGGTCAAACACCAGAATATACCGTTGAGCGTAGTGTTCGTTACCCAGCAGGTAAAATCACAACCTACATCAAGGCTGAAAAATCTGTCATCGAATCTATCAAGATTTACGGAGACTTCTTCGGGATCGGTGATGTATCGGATATTGAAGATTTGCTGGTAGGCACTCGCTACGAGTACGCAGATGTCCTAGCGAAACTCCAAGAAATCGACACAACACACTATTTCTCACGCATGACAACAGAAGAAGTAGCAAAAGCGATTGTAGCTTAATCCATAGGGCTGCCCTTTGTTTGGGCAGTCTTTATTTTTTGTGAAAATGTTTTCGGCAAACTGTTTTCACTTGCACATTTTCTATATTATGGTATAATTATTTTCTGTGAGTATCCCTCACTTACTCGTGGCTAGACCATGAGTCATTAGACCAAAAGGAGGAACATATCAATGGCTAAATACGAAATTCTTTATATTATTCGTCCAAACATTGAAGAAGAAGCTAAAAACGCTTTGGTAGCACGCTTTGACTCTATCTTGACTGACAACGGTGCAACTATCGTTGAATCAAAAGCATGGGAAAAACGTCGCCTTGCATACGAAATCAAAGATTTCCGCGAAGGTTTGTACCACATCGTTAACGTTGAAGCTAACAACGATGAAGCTCTTAAAGAGTTTGACCGTTTGTCAAAAATCAACGGCGACATTCTTCGTCACATGATTGTCAAACTTGACGCGTAAGAAGGTGTTGTATGATTAATAATGTGGTATTGGTTGGTCGTATGACCCGTGATGCAGAACTTCGTTATACTCCGTCTAATCAAGCTGTTGCGACTTTTACTTTGGCGGT
This sequence comes from Streptococcus sp. 2021WUSS109, assembly GCF_044427305.1. NCBI lineage: Bacteria > Bacillati > Bacillota > Bacilli > Lactobacillales > Streptococcaceae > Streptococcus > Streptococcus sp. 2021WUSS109. The sequence goes on along the minus strand of NZ_JAOTGF010000006.1, from coordinate 86,190 downwards.
TAACCGCAATTTTAAAAATCAAAACGGTGAGCGTGAAGCGGACTTTATCAACGTAGTCATTTGGCGTCAACAAGCTGAGAATTTGGCGAATTGGGCTAAGAAAGGTGCTCTGATTGGTGTTACAGGTCGTATCCAGACTCGTAGCTATGACAATCAGCAAGGGCAACGTGTCTACGTTACTGAGGTAGTTGCAGAAAGTTTCCAACTCTTGGAAAGCCGTACTGCCCGTGAAGGTCAAGGTGGAGGCTATTCAGCTGGCAACTCGTTTGCTGGAGGAAATGACTACAACTCACCTTATCAAGCGCCTGCACAATCTACACCAAACTTCGCTCGAGAAGAAAGTCCATTTGGAGCAAGTAATCCAATGGATATATCAGACGATGACCTACCATTCTAGGTCTGAAAATAATAATATAAAGGAGAACACACATGGCTCAACAACGTCGTGGCGGTTTCAAACGCCGTAAAAAAGTTGACTATATCGCAGCTAACAAAATTGAATATGTTGATTACAAAGATACTGAGCTTCTTAGCCGTTTCATTTCTGAACGTGGAAAAATCCTTCCACGCCGTGTAACTGGGACTTCAGCTAAAAACCAACGTAAAGTAACAACAGCTATCAAACGTGCTCGCGTTATGGCTCTTTTACCATTCGTAAACGAAGATTAAAAAAATCGCCCTGTGTGGCGATTTTTTCTTGCACTCTAGAAATGTGAAAGGCGCAACGGCGAGAGAGAACCATTTTTTCATGAGCTCGAAATTAAGAAAGCGAATTAAGACCCTGACGGGTCTTTTTAGCTTGTGCCCTAGAAACTGGAAAGGCGCAATCGCCCTGTGTGGCGATTTTTTCTTGCGCTCTAGAAATGCGAAAAGTGCAATAACAGAATGGTTCATTTTTCATGAGCTTGAAAATAAGAAAGCGAGGCACGGTCTGGGGATAGACTATTTTTGCAGAGTACATAGACAAGTGATAGCGGATAAAGTTCTCGGGCGATTTGATAGCTGGACTGTATAGATAAACAAAAGCGACTGGAATATTCCAATCGCTTTGTTTTATTATTGAACTGGGGACATGGCATTGCGAATGTTATATTTCTTTTTCAAGAGGTAGCGTGCACCGAAAGCGGCAGCTCCGATAAGAATAGTAACAAGCGGAGGGAGAACTGGGTTAAATGCGGCCGGAATCAGTGCTGCTAGAATGAAAACGACTGACCAAGCCAGCGTAGCAAGTCCGAGAAAAGCGATAGCTTTCAGCAATTTAGGACGTTGCCCAGTTTTAATTTGTTCTCTATAAACGAAATGGTACATCAAGTACATCCCTGCACCAACACCGAAACCGATGACAAATAAGGTTAATAGCCCATACTGTGCACCTTGGCCAAAAAGATTCATCAAACCATTGATACCAGCAATAATTGCAAGCATGAAAAGACTGGAATCTAGCCACATCAACCATGGATTTTCATTGTATTCCACTTGGTCTTTCTTTTCCTGTTCAGAAATTGTCTTACTAGCAGCCCACTCACTTGGTGCTCCATAGAGATTACGCGCAGTCACGCCAGTTTTTTGCTTTTCAATGATAGTTGGTAAAATTTCTTCCAAGAGTTCTTTGATTTCGCTATCAGACTTTCCATCTTTAATCAGTTGGTTGGTCGCAATATGGATAAATTCTTGGTTCTTTTTTGTTAATCCGTTGATTTCTGTAAATGACATGTTAATCTCCTTAGGTTAAAACCATCTCTTACGGATGAAGTAGAAGGTGAGTGATAGGCTGATTGCAAATGCGAAGAGGATAATCCACCAAAAAGCATAGGGAATATCGTTAAAAGGAATGATATTGTCCTTAAAGTTCATACCGTATGCAGAGAAGACCATGGTTGGGATAGAGAGAACGATTGTCACTAATGCCAAGGTTTTCATGATGGTATTCTGATTGTTAGAAATGATAGAAGCAAAGGCATGGGTCATAGAGTTCAGGATGGAACCATAGATGTCTGCCATCTCAATGGCCTGTTGGGTTTCGACCAAGGTATCTTCAAGCAAATCCTCATCCTCTTCATACTTACGGAGTAGACGTGAGGAACTAGCAAGTTTTTTGACCAAACGCTCATTGGTTTTGAGGGAAGCCTTGAAGTAGACGATGGTTTTTTCCAATTCCATGAGTACAATTAATTCTTCATTTCGAGTGGCCTCATGGAGTTGCTTCTCAATCTCTTCACTCTTTCTGTCAATGGTCCGTAGGGCTGACAAGTAGAGTTGAGCATTGCGGTAGAGAATTTGGAAAACGAAACGAGACTTCATGAAAGTGAAGAAATTCCGTAGACGACGATGGATAAACTGCTCAAACAGTGGCAATGGTTCCAAACATGTCGTGATAATCGCATCATCTGTTAGAATAATTCCCAAAGGAATAGTAATATAATATGTCTTGTTGTTTCGTTCTTCAAGAATTGGGACGTCGACCAGGATGAGCGTATAGTCATCTTCGACGGTGATACGAGAGGATTCTTCCGCATCGAGCGGTGCTCGCAGGTCAGCGATGTCAATCTTATAGTGTTCAGCCACTTCCATAGACTCGCTCTGGGAGGGGTTGACCAAATTAATCCAAGCCCCTGGTTCAAAGGTTTGGATTTCTTCTAAATCAGTCATGGTTGATAGAAAAATTTGTTTCATATCTTTGCCCTCCTTTTATCTTTGTTGCGTTAACGCAACCTCTATTATACCAAAAAATGTGCAGTTTCGGAAAGGTTTTATATAGAAATGTGTTATAATATGTAGACATTTAAGCGAATAAGTTATACGGACTTTTCCTTGTTCCGTATACCATAGCTTATAGCCTCTTAAGAAAGGATTTGAATGCGTGCTAAAAATCTAGCAAAAAAGATACGCAGCCGTTTCAGCTTCAGCTGATTACGGATGTGGATGCTGTAAAGTGCAAATCTTCTCGTGTGTTTGGCACACTTTGCAGGTTTCCTATTTTTGTATAGTTTTCTTAACGTGAGATTTTCAAAACGATATTTTTTGAAAATCGAGCTAATACAAGATATAGAAATTGCCCATAGGCAGTTTCGTCTGGTGTCGCGGAGTTAATCGACCGTCACCAGTTATCTTGTGAACGCACTTATAATTTAGAAAGGAAATGAACACGGGCTAATGATGTTGGTGTAATGAGGAAAACTGCGTTTTCCCTATTTCCCGATTGTAACAGTCTCCCAGACTGTTACAACGCCCTTTGTATCTTAGAAAGGAATTGAATGCGTGCTAAAAGCGTCGAGAAAAAGACAAAATGTTTTGTCACGAAGTGACGTCACATTTTCCTATTTTCTTCTCGCTTTCTTAACGCACTTATATCATGTTATGCAAGAAAATATTGTGATTCATGGGGCGCGTGCCCATAATTTAAAAAATATTGATGTGACCATTCCGCGTGAGAAGTTGGTGGTGGTGACTGGTTTGTCGGGGTCTGGTAAGTCGAGTTTGGCTTTTGATACCTTGTATGCCGAAGGCCAACGTCGCTATGTGGAAAGTCTTTCAGCCTATGCTCGTCAGTTCTTGGGCAACATGGACAAGCCAGATGTGGATTCCATCGAAGGTCTTAGCCCTGCTATTTCCATAGACCAAAAAACAACCTCGCGGAATCCGCGTTCGACAGTTGGAACGGCAACAGAAATCAATGACTATCTTCGTCTGCTTTATGCAAGAGTAGGGACACCGTACTGTATCAATGGTCATGGGGCGATTGCGGCTTCTTCGGTGGAGCAGATTGTTGATGAGGTCTTGGAATTGCCAGAGCGTCAGCGCTTGCAGATTTTGGCGCCGATTGTGCGGAAGAAAAAGGGGCAACACAAGACCATTTTTGAGAAAGTGCAGAAGGACGGCTATGTTCGGGTCCGTGTCAATGGTGATGTCTATGATGTGTCGGAAGTGCCCGAGTTATCTAAGAGCAAGGCTCACAACATCGAGGTTGTGGTCGATCGGATTGTGATCAAAGAGGGTATTCGTTCGCGGCTTTTTGATTCTATCGAAGCAGCTTTGCGGATTGCGGATGGCTATGTCATCATTGACACCATGGACGAGAAGGAACTGCTTTTCTCTGAGTACTATGCTTGCCCGGTTTGTGGCTTTACGGTACCCGAGTTGGAGCCTCGTCTCTTCTCTTTCAATGCTCCTTTTGGGTCTTGTAGCGACTGTGACGGCTTGGGCATGAAGCTGGAAGTGGATACGGATTTGATTGTCCCAGATGCCAGCAAGACCTTGCGTGACGGTGCCTTGGCTCCGTGGAATCCTATTTCTTCTAACTACTATCCTCAGATGTTGGAACAGGCCATGAACCATTTTGGTGTGGACATGGACAAGCCTTTCGAGGAATTGACGGATGAGGAGAAGAACCTGATTTTCAACGGATCGGACGGCAAAGAATTCCATTTCCACTATGAAAATGAGTTCGGTGGGGTGCGTGATATTGACATTCCATTCGAGGGCTTGATTACCAACATTAATCGCCGCTACCGTGAAACCAATAGTGATTACACACGGACAGTCATGAAGACTTACATGAATGAATTGACCTGTGGAACCTGCCACGGCTATCGCCTCAATGACCAAGCCCTGTCTGTTAAAGTTGGTGGCGAGCAGGGACTTCATATTGGGCAGTTGTCTGACTTGTCTGTAGCGGATCATTTGCAAGTTATTGAAAATCTGACCTTGTCTGAAAATGAAGCAACCATTGCAACACCGATTGTCAAGGAAATCAAGGATCGCCTGTCCTTCCTTAATAACGTTGGTCTCAACTATCTGACTCTTTCACGAGCAGCAGGTACCCTTTCTGGTGGGGAGAGCCAGCGGATTCGTCTGGCGACCCAGATTGGCTCCAACCTGTCTGGTGTCCTCTATATTCTGGACGAGCCGTCGATTGGCCTGCACCAGCGGGACAATGATCGTCTCATTGCCAGTCTCAAAAAGATGCGTGATTTGGGTAATACCTTGATTGTGGTGGAGCATGATGAGGATACCATGCGTGAGGCGGACTGGTTGATTGACATCGGCCCAGGTGCGGGTGTCTTTGGCGGAGAAATCGTTGCTTCTGGAACGCCTGCCCAAGTAGCCAAAAACAAGAAATCAATCACAGGCCAGTACCTGTCTGGCAAACGAGAAATTCCAGTGCCTCTAGAACGCCGTGTCGGAAATGGTCGTTTCCTGGAGGTAACAGGTGCCAAGGAAAACAACCTGCAGGATGTGACGGTCCGTTTCCCACTCGGAAAATTTGTGGCGGTGACAGGGGTGTCTGGCTCAGGTAAGTCAACTCTGGTCAATTCCATTTTGAAAAAAGCTATTGCACAGAAACTCAATCGCAATTCGGACAAGCCAGGCAAGTTCAAGTCTATTTCAGGAATTGAACACTTGGACCGCCTGATTGATATTGACCAAAGTCCGATTGGACGGACACCGCGTTCCAACCCAGCTACCTATACAGGTGTCTTTGACGATATTCGTGACCTCTTTGCCCAGACCAATGAAGCGAAAATCCGTGGCTACAAGAAGGGGCGTTTCTCCTTTAACGTCAAAGGTGGTCGTTGTGAAGCCTGTTCGGGTGACGGGATTATCAAGATCGAAATGCACTTCCTGCCAGATGTCTTTGTGCCTTGTGAAGTCTGTCATGGGCACCGCTACAATTCTGAAACCTTGGAAGTACACTACAAGGAGAAAAATATCGCTCAGGTCCTTGATATGACGGTCAATGATGCGGTCGAGTTCTTCAAACACATTCCAAAAATCGAACGCAAGCTCCGCACCATTCAAGATGTGGGCTTGGGCTATGTGACTTTGGGACAACCTGCGACAACCCTGTCAGGTGGGGAGGCCCAGCGGATGAAATTGGCTTCTGAACTCCACAAGCGGTCAACTGGTAAGTCCCTCTATATCTTGGATGAGCCAACGACTGGCCTGCATACTGAGGACATTGCCCAGTTGCTCAAGGTCTTGGCCCGATTTGTCGATGACGGCAACACTGTCCTTGTCATCGAGCACAATCTGGATGTCATTAAGACAGCAGACCACATTATCGACATGGGACCGGAAGGCGGTGTCGGTGGCGGTACTGTTGTCGCGACAGGAACACCAGAAGAAGTTGCTCAAAATCCAGCCAGCTTTACGGGTCAGTATCTGAAAATGAAGTTGAAATAAGCAAGTAAAAAAGAGCCGTCGGCTCTTTTTTACTGCTCTTTATCCATATTATTCAAGGCATAGTCACAGGCCTGAATGACAAAACTGGAGAAGCTTACATCCTTTCTTACGATTGCTTCCTCAATTCTATCTACCAACTCTGACGGAAATCGAATGGTTTTGATTTCTGTTTCTTTTTTATCTGATTTTAATTTAAATGCCATTTATTTGCTCCTTGTTACAAGTGTATAGCGAAATAAATCAATATGAAATATTACAAATTGTATTACTTAATGTATTGCAAAAATAAAAAGTGTATAGTAAAATATTTTTGAAGACTATTTCATAAAAGGGAGAATTATATGGTTTATAGTAGAACTCAGCGCATCCAAGAAGAAAAGAAGCAGCGTTTACGATATGGGATTCGTAAATTTACAGGCTTAGGAGCCGCCTCTGCTCTGTTAGGAGTAGGTTTGCTGACAAGTTTATCGGTTCAAGCGCAGACCAAGACAGCGGAAGTACGCTATGATTATGTAACGACTAAGGAATTGACTGAGGCAGAGAAAAAGGCGATTTTTACAGAGCTTCCAGCTCAGGTTACAGAAGATGTGACCTACTATCTTGTGTATAGGAAAGCAGGGGCTTCAATTTTGCCACAAACAGGGGAAAACACAGGTATATTAGCAGGAGCTATTGGGGCAGGCTTGCTGCTGGTGGGTATAACTGTTGGTCGGAAAAATCAACGGTTGGTTCGCCCAGCAATGACCTTGACCTTGGTAGGAGGAAGTATAGTCTTTACCTCTGTATCTGCCGTGACGGTTGCCCAGCTGGCTCAGTATGGTCAAACTCAAACCTTGACAGTAGGGGCGGCACTCCCAGATGGAAAGATTTCAATTGCAGGTTATGAGTTTGTAGGTTATTTGGAAGGGCAAAAGCAGAGCAGTGAGACAAGTCCAGCACTACCTACGGGTTCAATAGATAAGGCAGAAGAAATTGAGAATCTACCTGTCCAATCAACCCAACCAGCAGATGAGAACAAATCAGACATCCCAACAGAATCAATTCCGTCAGAGGACAAGGTAACAGACATCCCAACAGAACCAACCCCGTCTGAAGACAAGGTTGAAGAAGTTCCAGCAGAAAGTAAGCCAGCAGAGAAACCTGTTGAAGAAACAGGAGGTGGTCAGGTTATCGGTACAGAAGACAAGGTTATTTCAGAAACGGAGAAACCAGTCCAGCCAGAAATACCAGCTCTAGTGGAAAAACCAGCTGTACCAGGGGATACGGAAACGACTGTTACACCTGGTGAGGAGAAACCTGTTAGTCCAGAACTTCCAACTAATCCAGCGGAACCAGATCGACCTGTTGATACAGTTCGAACAGATGTAGAGAAACAGGTAACGGTTATCAAGTATGGAACTAGCTATGTGAAAGATACAAGTTTGCCAGCTGGAGAAAGCAAAGTTCTTACACAAGGTGTGGATGGAAAGGAAATAGTCACCACTAAAGTGACTTATACCAATAATGTAGAGACCGCTCGTGAAATCGTTGCGACTGAAACAATTGCCCCTGTTACAGAAGTAATCGCCTATAATGATGAGGTTTCTAAAAATCGAGAAGAGCTTATAGAAAGCTTGGCAACTATTTCATTTGCTACAGAGCGCCGTGCCAATGCGGATCTGGAAGTAGGTTCCGAACGTGTACTGGTAGCAGGAGTAAACGGACAAACCAAGACACTTACAAAGAAAGTCTACGATTCTACAGGTGCAGTCATTAGTGATGAAGTGGTTAGCACCGAAGTTATTGCTCAACCAGTTACGCAAGTCATTGAATACGGCACTAAGCCAAAGGCGGTTGTTGAGACAACAGAGGAAACTAAGGTAACAGAGCTTGACTACACTGTTGAAACTCGTCAGAATCCAGACTTGGAAAAAGGTCAAACTCGTACACTTACAAAAGGAAGAAAGGGAACACTAACCCAAACCTACCGCATTACTAAAACAAACGGTAATGAAACGGCGCGTGAACTAGTAAAAGAAGAGCGTGTCGAACCGGTAAATGAGATTATTGAAGTCGGTACAAAGGCTGTTGTTCGTTACCAAACTCGCCAAGAAACAAGTGTCATTCCATTTACTACAGAAACTCGTCAGGTGGATAGCTTATTTGAAGGAGAAAGTCGTGAGTTGGTAGCAGGAGTAGATGGTCAGCAAACACAGACCTATAAGGATACCTATGTGGACGGCGTCAAGGTCGCCTCTGAAATGGTGTGTCAACCAGAGGTTATTCAGCCAATTAAGCGTATAGTAGAAGTTGGCACCAAGAAAGAAGAGACGAGTCAAGTTCTGACAGAAACGGAAGTGCTTGCCTATACTTCAATCAAGGAAGAAGATTCGAATCTCCCAGAAGGTGAAACAAAAATCAAAGTTCAGGGAGTAAACGGGGAGCGTAAGGTCCGTATCACACGGGTCACCAATAACCGTACTGGTCAAGTAAGCGAAGCCCGCGAGGTCATCTCTGAGACTGCACCAGTCAACGAGGTCCTTGTGGTCGGTACCAAACCTGCAAGCACTAACTTGCTTGATAAGAAGACCTTGACGCTGGACGAGTTTATGTCTCTTACTGAGGAGCAGCAGGACGCCTTTATCGCAAAGAAAGGCGGTGTGACCGGAGATAGCATCCGGACTGGGGCTACCAAGGAGACCTTCGAGAAGATCGAGATGCTTATCAATCTTCAAAAGTTGAATGATGAATTTGTTCGACTGCTGAATCAAGCCCGCCTAGCTGAGGGATTATCATCTGTCAGCTATGGAGGTATAGACTCAGTGGTACAGGCAGCAGCAACGCAACGTGCTAACGAAATGGCTGACCACGGTAGCTTACGTTATCAAGGAGAAGAGAAAGGGGCACACTATCGTCCGAACGGAACATATTTTCCAACTGTTTATACACAAGAGCAACGTGCACAGCAAGGCTGGCGTGGAGAAAATTCCGACCAGCTGGGGACGGCTCTAAGCGCAAGCAAAGCAAGCAACGAAGTTTACATCGCTAACACCCTCTTCAGCACGTGGATGCGTTCTGCAGGCCACAAGGCTGTCATGATGAAGGACCTGAATAACCTCCAGGTGGCAGTCGGCATCGGACTCAGCGACAAGGCTATTGAAAGCACCTTCCGTAACGGTGTGACCGTGGCTATGTTGGAGCTCATCCAGCCGAAACCGTAGAAGAACATGCTTAATAAATAAACTGTCGAAATTGTATGATTAATATTAAATTATAGGGGATAATATGAAAAAGTATCTATTAAAATTGTTGTTAGCAACATCAACTTTAAGTCTAGTAGCTTGTGGTCAGACGGAACAGACTAGTCAAGTGAATCAAGAAACCTCCAGTAGTAAACAAAAGGTAACTGAAAGTTCAAGTACAACGAAGAGTGAGAAAGTGACGCCAGCTGACTATTCTCCGCTACCTGATGATCTGGTAGTGGAGGAGAATGTTAAAAAGGCTCTTCAAGCGTATGTTGGAGTTTATCAAATAACACAGAAGCAGGAAGTTGATGGGCGAATCTGGGAAGTTAAGTTTGAAATTGAAATTACGAAAGATGGTTACTACACTGCCTACACTGAATCACAACAGATAGATGAAATTCAAAATGGAGGAGGAACCTTATATGTAAATGATAAGGGAGAGTTTGATATTATCAGGAAAACTGCCCGTCTTAGCTCAGGAGTAGCTACCATGTCTTATGGACAGTTGGAATTATCTGAACCAAGACGGTTGTATCAGCAATATGTTGATGAAAATGGTGAGATTTTACCATATTTTACAACAGGAGGGAGTAAATATGTGGAACTGCCTCATGGTAAAGTGATGCTTGTGGATGGAACAGTCAAGTATGGTGATTCTGAACATCCAGAAAATGCAGTTATATTAGAAAAGAAAAATAAAGCTAGTTCGGCAATCCAGTATACCTATTATCAAATCAAACAATATTCGGATTCAATAAATAGTGATAAGGAATCTTACAAATTTGAATCATTTAATGAATTTGTTCAAGCGATGAGACTCGATAGTTCAGATATTTCCTATCTTCAAAAATCATATAAAATCGTTGATCCTAATAGTTTGACGGGCTATTATACAGAAGATAACCAAGAAATAACGAATATCAAGTACGCTTATGTATTGCAACGTGAAAATGAAAAAGAAGTCTATTATGTTTATGATGGTCAAGGAATATATGAACTAATAGTCAATGAAAAAGGGCAAAAAGTGGCACGAACATCATATACTTCAGAGCGTATTCGAGACTTCGTTGAGTATAAAATTCGATAATTATGGAGAAGGCAATGAAAAAGTTTATAACATGTATTTTTATCAGTCTTACTTTATGTATTTTGGTTGCTTGTGGTGCTAAAAATGATAATGGAACCTATACCTATTCAAGGGAAAAAGACGGCACTACTTACACAGTAATTATCAAAATTGAAAATAATACTGGAACCCTTACTTTTGAAGAAAAAGGGGAAGATGGTCAAACCCAGTCTAAAGAACAAGGCCTGACTGTTGATCAGGAGAGAAAAACTCTAACAGCAGAAAATGATAATTCGACCGTGGATTATGAAATTGTTGATGGGGTCCTAACATTAGACACTACTGATTCAACACTGAGAAACGCGGAATTCACAAAAGATTAAAGAACGCTATTCTCTGCGGTTAGTATGAAAAAGTCGCCTCTGCGGCTTTTTTCTCTATCTGCTGGAAAGAATTGGTATTTGTCTGTATTTCTGCTATAATAGTTAAAAAATCATTGGAGGAATAGGATGCAAAAAAGACTTGAAAAATTCGAAGCAAAATTAGCTCAATCAACTGTTGATGGAATCTTGGTGACTGGTCAAAACAATATTTACTACCTAACTGGTTTTTGGGGGACAGAGGCGACTGTCTTCATCAGTGGCAAGCGTCGCTTGTTTGTGACTGATTCGCGTTATACCTTGATAGCCAAGGCATCAGTAAAAGGTTTTGATATTATCGAGAGCCGTTTTGCCCTTGAAGAAATTGCTAAGGTGATTAAGGAAGATGGACTAGAAACCATTGGTTTTGATAGCGAGGTGACCTATGGTTTCTATCAAAGTCTGACCAGCATTTTTGAGGGTTATCAACTGGTTGCTATGTCAAACTTTATCGAAGACTTGCGTATGATTAAGGATGAGAAAGAAATTGCGACTATTCGCCGTGCATGTCAAATTTCGGATCAGGCTTTTATTGATGTTCTTGATTTTATCAAACCAGGTCAGACGACTGAGATGGACGTCAATCATTTCCTTGACCACCGCATGCGTCAACTCGGTGCAGAAGGGGCCTCATTTGAATTTATCGTGGCATCTGGCTACCGCTCTGCCATGCCCCATGGAAGAGCATCGGACAAGGTTATTCAGACAGGCGAGAGCTTGACGCTGGACTTTGGTTGCTACTACCAACATTATGTCAGTGACATGACACGGACCATCCATATCGGTCATGTGACAGATCAAGAACGTGAGATTTACGATGTGGTCTTGCGTGCCAATAAGGCTTTGATTGAGCAGGCCAAGGAAGGTGTCACTTACCGCGAGTTTGACGCTATTCCTCGTGAGATTATTAATGCGGCGGGTTACGGAGCTAACTTTACACACGGGATTGGGCACGGAATTGGTTTGGATATTCATGAATATCCATATTTTGGAAAATCTGACGAGACTATCAAGGCAGGTATGGTCTTGACGGATGAGCCTGGTATCTATTTGGATGACAAATATGGTGTCCGTATCGAAGATGACCTATTGATTACGGAAAACGGTTGTGAAGTCTTGACATTAGCACCCAAGGAATTGATTGTCATTTGAGAAATTTGACAGTTTGTGGTAGAATAAAACGAATAAATAAAATTTGAAGAGGTATTCAATACAATGATTGAAGCAAGTAAACTTAGAGCAGGTATGACCTTCGAAGCTGAGGGTAAATTGATTAAAGTTTTGGATGCAAGCCACCACAAACCAGGTAAAGGAAACACCATCATGCGTATGAAATTGCGTGATGTACGTACAGGTTCAACCTTCGATACAACTTACCGTCCAGATGAAAAATTTGAACAAGCTATTATCGAAACAGTTCCAGCACAGTACCTTTACCAAATGGATGACACAGCTTATTTCATGAATACTGAGACCTACGATCAGTATGAAATTCCAGTAGCGACTATCAAAGAAGAATTGCTCTATATCTTGGAGAATTCCGATGTGAAGATCCAGTTCTACGGAACAGAAGTGATCGGTGTTACTGTACCAACAACTGTTGAATTGGTTGTTGCAGAAACACAACCATCTATCAAAGGTGCGACTGTTACAGGTTCAGGTAAACCAGCTACGATGGAAACAGGTCTTGTAGTCAACGTACCAGACTTTATCGAAGCAGGTCAAAAACTCGTTATCAACACAGCTGAAGGAACTTACGTATCACGTGCTTAATCGTTTCCTCTTAAGAAAGGAGAGCCTATGACAACAGAATATCAAGGCGAGATTGTTATCGCACCTCGCGTCCTTGAAGTAATTACAGGCATTGCTGCAGCGAAAGTTGATGGAGTACATTCCCTTCAAAATAAGCGTGTAGCAGACAGTTGGTCAAAAACATCGTTAAATAAAGGTGTTTATCTTGAAACTGACGAGGAAGGTCGAGTGACTGCGGATATTTACGTCTATCTAGAATATGGTGTAAATGTTCCTGCCGTATCAATGGACATCCAGCGTGCAGTCAAGACAGCAGTTTACAACTATGCAGAAGTTCAAGTGGCTGCGGTTAATATCCATGTCAGCGGCATTGTTCCTGATAAAACACCAAAACCAGCATTGAAAGATTTATTCGGAGAGGATTTCCTTGATGAAGAATAACAGACATGCCCTGCGTAAGTGTGCTTTGCAGGCAATCGTATCACTTGAATTTGGTCAAGAACCTGTTCAGGCAGCTCAGTTTTCTTATCTTTATGATAGAGAGGAAGAGCAAGAAGGAGTTGAAATTCCGCTCTTTCTCCTTAACCTTGTCAATGGTGTCGCAGACTATCGTGATGACTTGGATAAGGAGTTGTCTAGCCGATTAAAAGCAGGATGGACCTTAGACCGTTTAACCTTGATTGACAAGAATATCATGCGACTAGGCCTATTTGAAATCTTACATTTCGAAGAAACGCCAGACCGTGTTGCTGTTAACGAGGCTATTGAATTGGCTAAAGAATTTTCTGATGAATCTTCAGCTAAGTTTGTCAATGGAGTTTTGAGCCAGTTTATTAAAGAAGAAGCCTGATGAGCTTCTTTTTTACTTGAGAAACAAGAGAATGTATCACAAAAAAGTTGTACCTAATTTTTATTAGGTACAGCTTTTTTTATATACTAGCTCCTGCTAGTAGGCTAATCGGCAGGATATAGTCTGTTTTTGTCAGTTTTTTTCCTTCGATTTTATCAACTAATAGTTCAACCAGCAGGCGAGCTATTTCGGTTAATGGTTGCTTGATGGTTGTCAATTGAGGATAGTAGTTTTCGATGAAACTTGTTCCATCATAACCAATCAATTTAATATCTTCTGGAATAGACAGTTTCAATGAACGAATGACGTTCCATACCAGCATAGCCGTTGCATCTCCAGATATAAAGATACCATCTGGTTTTTGCTTTTCAAGAATGGCTCGGATTTCCATCTCCTTGCGCACAGGTGAGAAATCACTGGAGATATGAAAAACTTCGGCTTTGTTCAAAATAGATGTGAAACCTACTTGGCGAAGGCCGGTAGGTGAATTGGAATCATCGTTTCCGGTAATCATTAATGGATTGTGACATCCCGCTTTTTGTAAGGTTTGGGCAGCTAATACCCCGCCAGCAAAATTATCGGAAGAGACAATGGGAATGGAAGGAGAGAGGTTGCGGTCAAAAGCGATAATTGGAGCTACGACACGGTCGTAGTCTTGGATACCGAGATTGTGACTGCCCGAGATAATCCCATCTACTTGGTTAGCTGCTAACATTTCCAGATACTCACGTTCCTTATCGGACTCGTGCTGGCTATTGCAAATAATGGTTTTATAGCCTCGATCAAAAAGCTCTTTTTCTAAATGGCTAATCAGTTCAGAATAAAAAATATTGTTTATTGTTGGGAAGATGAGACCAACTAATTTTGCGGATTTACCTTGCAAACTACGAGCTAAATTATTAGGTTTGTAGCCTAGTTCACGCATAGCCTCTTCGACATTGCGAATGGTTTTTTCAGATAGGTATCCTTTTTTATTGATAACGCGCGAGACAGTTGTTGGGCTGACCCCAGCTAACTGTGCGACATCAGTTAGTTTTGCGACCATAATCTAAATGGTAGTAGGTTCCGGTCGGATTACCAGTCGTAATGACGATACCAGACTGATCCGCATCAGGGAAGACACGACCAGAAAATACTTTCTCTCCTTTATTGATAAAGATTTCAAAGACAGATTTGTCGATGAAGATATTGGCTGTAAGAGCTCCTGGAGAAATCTCGCAAGAGCGACTTGTACCGAAATCGAGTGCGAATGGCTGACCACAGTTGCCACGGTCTAATATAATCTGGCCTTGTTCAGTGTCTACAGACAAGACCAAGCCTTTTTCTTCTTCATTTGCGAACAATACGATTTCATGCTTCGTGCCCGCTGAAAAATCAAGTTCCAATTCGTAAACATTATTGGTTTCTTTTTGGGCTGAAAATGGCTGAGCTTCTTTACGAAGACTGGTAATCGCATCGACTGGATATTGGTAGAGCTTACCGTCCTTGATGGTTAATTCTTTAACCAATGACAGACAGCCTTGGTAGTCATAAGCATCGGTTGGGTATTCCACATCTGGAAGAGCCAACCAGCTAACAGATAGAGTTCGACCGTCTGGTGCATTAAAGGCCTGGGTTGCATAGCACTCAAAACCATAGTCCAGATTGATCAATTCACTCGGTTCGACAATGCTTGCTGTTTCAGGATCGAAACTCTGACCAATCTTATACATATTTGGATAGATATTGCCATAGTCCAATACCTCTTTGTCCAAGCCTTGTGGACAGTAGAGAAGGATGGGTTGCTCACCAACGAACGCTATATTTGGGCATTCCATCATATAAGCGGTCATATCATTGGCAAAATCTAGGTCACCAACATAGGACCAGTTGAGGTAGTCGTTATTTTCAGCTTTATAAAGTTTGACAATTCCCTTTTTATCCAGATTTTGTCCACCGACAATAGCGTAATATTGCCCTTTATAGTTGAAAATTTGTGGATCACGGAAATGGTCGGTGGTATCTTCTGGTTGCTCAATCAAGACTTTATCAATCTTTTCAATCTTACCATCTTTGTCCATTAAGGCACCGATTTGGTATGGATGGCGGACCCAATTTTCATCGCGGACATTTCCAGTATAGAAGAGGAAGAGCTTGTCGCCAAATTCCATGGCAGAGCCAGAGTAGGCACCGTGGCTATCAAGTGGTGTATCTGGGTACATAACCGTACCAGTTTCTTCAAAATGGACCAGATCGGTTGATTCAGTATGTACCCATGATTTTAGGCCGTGTGCTGCACCAAAAGGGAAGTATTGGTAAAAAAGCGTCCACTTTCCATTAAAATAAGAAAATCCATTTGGGTCATTTAACAGTCCATGTGGTGTCTCAATATGGAAATTTATCCTCCAAGGAGAACTCTCTGTATTCTTCTTTATTTTTTCAATATATTCGGGTGTCCAGTCGGCATAAGCCCTGTAACGCTCCTCTGTTGTAAATGCCATAATTTTCTCCAAATTTTCTAGTTTTTCATTAATATAGTAAACGTTTTCTTGTAAAAAATCAAGTTTTAACAATGTTTTTGGATAAAATTGAAACAAAATGTGATAAACGTTTGACATATTTTATAAAAGTGATATAATAAAACCATCGAAAGTTTGAAAACACTTTCAAAAAAATTAAAAAAATATTTAATAAGGAGATTTTTGCAAGATGAATAATACAGAAATTGCAAAAAAAGTCATTGATGCCCTTGGCGGACGCGAAAACGTACGCAGTGTTGCCCACTGTGCGACTCGCCTTCGTGTTATGGTTGTTGATGAAGGAAAAATCGACAAGGATACAATTGAAGATATTGAAAAAGTACAAGGTGCTTTCTTCAACTCTGGTCAATACCAAATCATCTTTGGTACTGGTACAGTAAACAAAATCTACGAAGAAGTTGTTGCACTTGGTTTGCCAACAGCGACTACTGGTGAACAAAAAGCTGAAGCTGCCAAACAAGGTAATGCTTTCCAACGTGCTATCCGTACTTTCGGCGATGTATTCGTTCCAATCATTCCTGCGATTGTGGCAACAGGTCTCTTCATGGGTCTTCGTGGATTACTTAAGTCTATGGGGTATGAACTTCCGGAAGATATAAAAGTATATTCTGAAATTCTAACAGATACAGCATTTATTGTCTTGCCAGCCTTGGTTGTATGGTCCACTTTCCGTGTATTTGGTGGTAACCAAACTATCGGTATCGTACTTGGTATGATGTTAATTTCAGGATCATTGCCAAATGCTTGGACAGTTGCTTCAGGCGGTGAAGTAACACCAACTACTTTCTTCGGTTTTATCCCAGTTGTTGGTTTGCAAGGTTCAGTCTTGCCAGCTTTCATCATTGGTATTGTTGGTGCCAAGTTTGAAAAAGCGGTTCGCAAGGTTGTTCCAGAAGTTCTTGACCTCTTGGTAACGCCATTCGTGACCTTGTTTGTAATGTCTATTCTTGGCTTGTTTGTTATTGGTCCAGTCTTCCACGTGGTTGAAAACTACATTTTGGCTGGTACACAAGCAATCTTGAACTTGCCGTTCGGTCTTGGTGGTTTCCTTATCGGTGGTGTTCACCAAGTTATCGTGGTATCCGGTGTTCACCATATCTTCAACTTCTTGGAAGCTCAATTGGTAGCAACTGGTGCGAACCCATTCAATGCAATTATCACAGCAGCGATGACAGCACAAGGTGCTGCAACTGTAGCGGTTGGTGTGAAAACTAAGAATCCTAAGCTGAAGGCTCTTGCTTTCCCAGCAGCTCTTTCTGCTTTTCTCGGTATTACTGAGCCAGCTATCTTCGGTGTTAACTTGCGTTTCCGTAAACCATTCATCTTGTCCTTAGTTGCAGGTGCTGTTGGCGGTGCGTTTGCCTCAATCCTCGGGCTTGCCGGTACAGGTATGGGGGTAACAATTATCCCAGGTTTGACACTTTATACAGGCAATGGTCAAATTCTTTCATACATCCTTATGGTGGCAGTATCGTTTGCCCTTGGTTTCGCTTTGACATATCTCTTCGGGTATGAAGA
The DNA here is from genome assembly GCF_044427305.1 of Streptococcus sp. 2021WUSS109. Lineage (NCBI taxonomy): Bacteria > Bacillati > Bacillota > Bacilli > Lactobacillales > Streptococcaceae > Streptococcus > Streptococcus sp. 2021WUSS109. The sequence goes on along the minus strand of NZ_JAOTGF010000006.1, from coordinate 68,659 downwards.
TGAGGAGCCGGTTGCTGGTAAAATATCAGCTGTAGCAAAGGAGACAGCGACTTTAGCTGACGAAGCTACAACAGCTTTGCTTCCTGAAGAAACTCTTGTATCTCCACTTTCAGGTGACGTTGTTGCCCTTGAAAATGTTAATGACCCAGTCTTCTCTTCAGGAGCTATGGGTAAAGGTTTGGCTGTTAAACCATCTGAGGGTGTTGTTTACGCTCCAGCAGATGCAGAAGTAACAATTGCTTTTGAAACAGGCCATGCTTACGGATTGAAAACAGCGTCTGGTGCTGAACTTTTAATTCACATCGGTATTGACACTGTATCAATGAATGGTAATGGATTTGAAAAATTAGTAGCAGCTGGTGATAAAGTAAAAGCTGGTACTCCAATCGCTAAATTCGATGCTGCGAAAATTGCTGAAGCCGGTCTTGATGATACAACCATGATCATCGTGACCAACACAGCTGATTTTGCTGAAGTTTCTACGCTTGCTGAAGGAACAATTGCTCACGGAGCAAACTTCTTGAAAGTAGCTAAATAAGAATCATAATCCAATTTTAAGGAATCTTAATTTTATTGAACAAGGAGTAGGAAAAAGGTGGAATAGCCTTTTTCCTCTGTTTGTTTCTATGGTATAATGCTAGTGATAAAATTTTTGGAGACAATCAAATGACAAAATTATATGGTAGCTTGGAAGCGGGTGGTACAAAGTTTGTTTGTGCCGTAGGTGATGAACAATTCCAAGTTGTTGAAAAAACGCAATTTCCAACGACAACTCCTTATGAAACGATTGAGAGAACGGTTGAATTCTTCAAGCGCTATGAAGATCGTTTGGCAGGTATTGCGATAGGTTCTTTCGGTCCAATCGATATTGATCAAAACTCACAGACTTATGGTTACATCACTTCGACACCAAAACCACACTGGTCAAATATTGATTTACTTGGTCTGATTGCTAAGGAATTTAATATTCCATTTTATTTCACGACAGATGTGAATTCATCGGCATTTGGTGAAACCCTGGTTCGTAAAGGAGTAAAGAGTTTAGTTTACTATACAATCGGTACAGGTATTGGTGCAGGTGCCATTCAGAATGGTGAGTTTATCGGTGGCTTGGGTCATACCGAAGCAGGTCATACTTACGTTGCCCTACACCCTTACGATGTAAAACATGAATTTAAAGGAATGTGTCCATTCCATAATGGGTGTTTGGAAGGCTTAGCTGCAGGTCCTTCTCTTGAAGGTCGTACAGGTATTCGTGGTGAATTAATCGAGTTAAATTCAGACGTTTGGGACGTGCAGGCTTACTACATTGCTCAAGCAGCAGTACAGGCAACCTTGCTTTATCGTCCGCAAGTAATTGTATTTGGAGGCGGAGTTATGGCTCAAGAGCACATGCTTAATCGTGTACGTGAGAAGTTTGTCGGTTTGATGAACGATTATCTCCCAACACCAGATGTCAAAGAATATATCGTAACGCCAGCTGTTGCTGAAAATGGTTCTGCAACTCTTGGGAACTTTGCTTTGGCAAAACAGGTGTCAAGAAATTCATAATTGTCTATGAGAACAGATTCATTTGTACTTTGGCGATAGATATATTGAAGAATATTGGGTGAAGTTGTTTTATTATCACAATAACTTGACAGTGAAGTGAGAGTTTTTATGTAACTCTCGCCTATTTTTATCTAAAAAACTGTATTCATAAGAGATAGCCGTTCGTTAATCAAGGCAATCTTTGGGAGTAGGAAAGAATCAGACCAGCTTAAAAAGAGTTCGTCAACAACTCTTCAATTTAAGTTGTTGGGTCGAAACAGTGCCTCAAAAACCAATGATGACTATAAAAGATTAGAGTTGGCCATTGTTGGAGTTCATCGGGTATGAAAAAGAAAAACAAGTTCCATAATTCTTGATGCTTATTCATAAGCAAGGTTGAAAATCTTTTTATTAGCGATAGTGCAGTGATGTTTTTTAACCAGAGGAAAGTTGTTGTTTCCCAATTGTATGAAAACGCTATATCTAAAGTAATGATGCAGAGACACTAAAGGCTATAAAAACAGGAAAAGCATAGATAGATGGCAGAAAAAAGATAGTTAAAAGTGTTACAATTGGAATGCAAATTTTAGGCTGGGAAATTATTCTCAGAAGTATTTATATGGAGGACTTATGATTCCAATTCAACAGCATGGTAAGCGCTGGCTTATTTTGACACTTACCCTTTCTACTTCGGTTCTTGCGCTTGCATCTATCGGAGCATCACAACCGGTTGTTTTTGCAGATGAAAACTCACATTTACAATCACAAAAAAACACCAATAAAATAGAGGTTCTGGACTGGAAAACATTTTCCGAAAAATTAAACGAATACCCCTTGGACCGACGATTCAATGTTTTTAAATTAGGACTGGAGAATCGAGTTGGGACATTATCTACTCGGAAAGAACTAGAGGAATTTGGTAAAAACCACGATTTTTTGGTAATCAATGGTAAAGTTACTCAAAATATTCATGAATCTCCACATATTCTTGTTATGAACAAGGGTGATATTCTTGTTAATAGCCCAGAAGAGTATAAGCAGAAAGTTCAGGAATTACAATTTAGAGGTGACCAAGCTAATCTGAATAATACTATCACAAATTATGCAGCTCAAAGGATTCATGCGCTCTTTCCAATTCATGTTGAATCAACCAAAAGACAGTTATTGGATGCTGCCGGTCTCAAAACAGCTGACGATCATGCTAGAGTACTGAATGATAACTTGACAATCTATTCTCATGGGTATTCTGTTGACAATAAATTTTTTAACGAGTATAGTCATTTTGGATTTGGTCGAGACCCAAGGGTAAACGACATAGTCAATAAAATGAATGTTACTAAAAACCTCTTTACTGCCAATGATGATACGATTCTTAAAATGATTCAAGAATCAAAAGCTGATATTCAACCAACAGACAGTGGGAAGGTTAAAACTTTTGTTTTAAGCATGGCTAATAAGGTTCATTATGATTGGGAGGCTGCTAATACAACTGGAATTAATAAAGCTGGTTTATCTTACTATTTTGCCTCAGATTTGTTTGCTGTTACTCAAAGAAAATTAGCAACCTGTGTTGGTTTTAGTACAACAGCGGCACGAGCATTTAATTTTATGGGGTTCCCAGCCTATGTGGTTACAGGAGTAAATGCTAAAGGTGATGCTCACGCAACAACTCGAGTATTCTATGATGGAAAATGGCATACTATCGACGCAACAGGAGTCCGAGGAATTGGTCAGAAAACTGTTTATTCGGACCAGCATTTTAATGATATCGGGAAAGATAGTTATCAAGAAGTTGATAGCAAAGAGCTAGAAAAACTGCCATTAGGCCAAAATAACTATATGGTTATTAACAAGGAATATGAAGAATGGGCTATGAGGCAAAAAACAGCAGATTTACTGTTGTTCAACAAAGAAAAGTCCTTGGTTGGTTTGGATCATATTGCATATGTTGAGCCAACATATGTGTCACATGAAAATAAAAAACATTTATTAGACATTTACAAAGTTTTGCAAGAAAAAATAGAAGAGGCAAAGAAAAAAGATTTAAATTTAGATCATAAAAATGGCTATGAATATATTTTGAAATCAGTGGTATCTGATATTGACAAGTTGAATAAATCTGTAAATATCACGGAAAAAGAATTTGCTGAAATTAAAAATTCTATGAAAAATAATAAAGGTTTCTTATCGCAATTAGATAAAGAGGCTGCAGCAAATTTTGAAGACGGAGATGATTATAAAACTTATCTGGCAATAATGGAGGGTAAAAAGCTTCAAGAAGATCCTGCCATTATCAAAGACAATCACAATGTTTCTGAAAATCAATTAAGTCCTTTGAAGGAAGAAAACCAAGCTAATTCTGATGAAGTCACCCCAAATTCCAAGGATGCTTCAGCTCCAAGTGTTAATTCTGCACAGCAATCTGAGGAGCTTCTAGAAAGAAATTCTTCAACACAGGATACAATCTCAGCTGCTCCTTCTCAACAAACACCAGCTCCTAAGGCACTACAAGCCAAAACTGAGTTAGAGGATAAAACAGAGCCTTCATCTTTAGGAAATACAGAGATGGTTTCACCGAGTTCAGAAATAGCTCAGAATACAGTTGATTCTAAGGAAGAAAGTGATGCTAAATTACCACATGTTGAGGTTGCATCCAAAGAATCGAGTGAAGCGCAGGTTAGTGCAGTTTCCTCTCCACAAGTAATTTCAGTACCCCAAACTTCATTGGAAACTATTTCTACAGAAGTGGCAACAGAAGCATCGGAATCAAGTGTAGTTGAGAGTGATTCAGCATCTCAACCTTCACCGGAAACTAATTCTGCAGATGCGGTAACAACTAGTCAAGAAATGACTGGAACTTCGGTTTCTGTTCCACAAGTAAGTTCTGAAATCCAAACTTCATCAGAAACAGCTCCTGCAGATGAGGTAACAGAATCAAGTGTAGTTGAGAGTGATTCAGCATCCCCAACTTCACCGGAAACAAATTCTACAGAGGCAGTAACAACTAGTCAAGAAATGACTGGAACTTCGGTTTCTGTTCCACAAGTAAGTTCTGAAATCCAAACTTCATCAGAAACAGCTCCTGCAGATGAGGTAACAGAATCAAGTGTAGTTGAGAGTGATTCAGCATCCCCAACTTCACCGGAAACAAATTCTACAGAGGCAGTAACAACTAGTCAAGAAATGGCTGGAACTTCGGTTTCTGTTCCACAAGTAAGTTCTGAAATCCCAACTTCATCAGAAATTGCTCCTACAGATGCGGCAACAGAAGTAACAGAACAAAGTGTAGCTGAGAGTAGTTCAGCATCCCAACCTTCATCGGAAACTATTTCTACAGATGTGGCAACAGAAGTAACAGAATCAAGTGCAGTTGAAAGTAATTCAGCGTCTCAACCTTCACCGGAAACAACTCCTACAGAGACGGTGACAGCTAGTCAAGAAGTAGCTGAATCACGGGTTTCTGCTCCACAAGTGAGTTTTGTATCGTCTACTTTAGAGGTTCCTAAAAATGAACATTTAGACGAGAAAGCAGATGCAACTATGTCAAATGGAGTTGAAGCAAATACTCATGAGGCAGGTTCTATTCCGACATCAGATATTCATGTTCAAGATGCTGGTTCAGACACGGTGATTCAATCCCGGTCTGTGCTTGGAGAAGCAATTTCAACAGTTGAGCCTGTAGGCGTTGCAACTTCTCCTCAAGAGAGAAGTGCAGTAGCTAGTGAGGTGAAAGTGCCGACTTCTCCTGAACGTATTAATAATCCTGTTGAGGAAGAAAAAGTGGTTGATTCGAATGCAACAATTGAGAATCGAGAGCCAGAGAAAAAAGAGGTCTTTACTTCGGAAAATGTACTTAACAGCTTAGTAACAATTTGGGTAGCTTTATCTACCAGTTTCTTCATGAGATATTTTTCTCGAGGAAAATAATATATTAACACGGATTAAAGATAACGTTTATCTTTGTGTAGAAAATTATTCATGTGAGCTTTTATTAACTGAATAATATGATAACTGAGCTTTTAATGAATTTCTAAATCTCCGATATATCGCAGATTCCTCATTTAAAATTTCATAAATTTTTCACCTCCTAGGAGTTATTGTGACTAGGAGGTGTTTTGTGGTAAAAATAGTAATATTAAGCTAGCATTTTCATTTATTTAGGCTGTATCCTAGTGCCAAACCTTGAAAATTGCCTAGTTTTCTGCTACAATATATTATTGACTAAAACTGAAATAGGATGAATGATATGGTAACAAATGTACTTCGTTCTCTCATTGAAAATGATAAGGGAGAGCTAAGAAAACTTGAGAAAATGGCAGACAAGGTCTTCTCGTATGCCGATGAAATGGAAGCGCTGACTGATGAACAGTTGCAAGCTAAGACAGCAGAATTTAAGGAGCGATACAATAACGGTGAATCCCTCGACGATCTTTTGTACGAAGCTTATGCGGTAGTCCGTGAAGGAGCTCGTCGCGTATTAGGCCTCTATCCCTACAAGGTTCAGGTTATGGGAGGAATCGTTCTTCACAACGGTGACGTTCCAGAAATGCGTACAGGTGAAGGTAAGACTCTGACTGCAACGATGCCTGTTTATTTGAATGCCTTGTCTGGTCAAGGTGTTCACGTAGTGACGGTTAACGAGTATCTTTCTACTCGTGATGCGACTGAAATGGGTGAATTGTACTCATGGCTTGGTCTATCAGTTGGTATCAACTTAGCTGCTAAATCACCCTTGGAAAAACGTGAGGCCTATAACTGCGATATTACTTATTCGACCAACTCAGAGATTGGTTTTGACTACCTCCGAGACAATATGGTTGTGCGTGCAGAAGACATGGTTCAACGTCCTCTCAATTACGCCTTGGTCGATGAAGTTGACTCAATCTTGATTGACGAAGCTCGTACGCCGTTGATTGTATCTGGTGCACAAGGTTCTGAAACAAACCAGTTGTATTTCTTGGCAGATAATCTTGTTAAATCTTTGACAACAGAAGACTACATCATTGACATTCCATCTAAAACGATTGGTCTGTCTGATTCAGGTATTGACAAGGCAGAGAAATTCTTCAAGTTAGATAACCTTTACAATATTGAAAATGTAGCCATTACCCATTTTTTGGATAATGCGCTTCGTGCCAACTACATCATGACCTATGATATTGACTATCTGGTCAATGAAGACCAAGAGGTCATGATTATCGATCCATTTACAGGTCGTACGATGGAAGGTCGTCGTTATTCTGATGGACTTCACCAAGCCATCGAAGCTAAGGAAGGTGTACCGGTTCAAAACGAGTCTAAGACAAGTGCCTCTATTACCTACCAAAACCTTTTCCGTATGTATAAAAAATTATCAGGGATGACGGGTACTGGTAAAACAGAAGAGGAAGAATTCCGTGAAATCTACAACATCCGTGTTGTACCAATCCCAACTAACCGCCCAATCGCGCGTGTTGACCACGAAGATTTACTCTATCCAAGTCTAGAATACAAATTCAATGCCGTTATTGCTGATGTGAAGAGACGCTATGAGAAAGGGCAACCTGTCTTGGTCGGTACAGTTGCGGTTGAAACTTCTGATTTGATTTCTCAAAAATTGGTAGCTGCAGGTGTCCCTCACGAAGTATTGAATGCCAAAAACCACTATCGTGAAGCGCAGATTATTATGAATGCTGGTCAGCGTGGTGCGGTCACTATTGCGACCAACATGGCGGGACGCGGTACCGATATTAAGTTAGGTCCAGGTGTACGTGAACTTGGTGGGCTATGTGTTATTGGTACTGAGCGCCATGAAAGTCGTCGTATTGATAACCAGCTTCGTGGACGTTCAGGTCGTCAAGGTGACCCAGGTGAATCACAATTCTATCTATCTCTCGAAGATGACTTGATGAAACGCTTTGGTTCAGAACGCATCAAAGTATTTATGGAGCGTATGAATCTAACAGAAGAAGAGTCTGTTATCAAGTCTAAAATGTTGACACGTCAAGTTGAATCTGCTCAGAAGCGTGTGGAAGGGAACAACTACGATTCACGTAAACAAGTCCTTCAATATGACGATGTGATGCGTGAGCAACGTGAAATCATCTATCGCCAACGCCAGGATGTTATTACTGCTGACCGTGATTTGGCTCCTGAAATCAAAGCGATGATGAAACGGACGATTGAACGCCAAGTTGCTGGTCACTTCCTTGGTTCGAAAGATGAAGCTATTGATGGAATTATCAAATTTGCGCATGCAAATCTCGTTGAAGATGATACCTTGAGTAAAGCTACTTTTGAAGCAATGAATCAGAAAGAGATTGTCGAAGAGCTCTATGAACGTGCTTTGAGAGTCTATGATTCGCAAGTGAAAAAATTACGCGATGAAGAACGTGTACGCGAATTCCAGAAAGTTCTTATCCTTCGTGTTGTGGATAACAAATGGACAGACCATATTGATGCCTTGGATCAATTGCGCAATGCAGTCAGTCTTCGTGGATACGCTCAAAACAATCCAATCGTTGAATATCAATCAGAAGCATTTACTATGTTCAACGATATGATTGGAGCTATCGAGTTTGAAGTAACCCGCTTAATGATGAAGGCGCAAATTCATGACAATATTGAGCGTGAGCGTACAAGTCAAGAAGCACATACGACAGCTGTTAAGAATATTATGCCGAACCAATCGCATGCAATTCAGGAGAATGTATCTTTTGAAGGTGTTGATCGTAACGATCCATGCCCATGCCAATCTGGCAAGAAATTTAAAAATTGTCACGGCCGTAAATAGGAATGACGCGTGGACTGGACGGCTGTCCAGTCCTTTTGCAATTTTTAGACAAGTCACTAGACTCAGTTCGTTTATTTTAATAAATGAAATGACTATGCAAAAGGAGACCGATTAATGATAGTAGGACATGGCATTGACCTTCAGGAGATGGAGGCGATTGAAAGTGCCAGAATCAAACACCAAGGGTTTCCCAAAAAGATTCTCACAGAGAAAGAATTTGAACGGTATCAAAGTCTGTCCGGTCGCCGTCAGTTAGAATATTTAGCTGGACGTTGGTCAGCCAAAGAAGCGCTGACCAAGGCCTTGGGGACAGGTATTGGTAAGATAGGATTTCATGATATTGAAATTCTGAATACCAGCAAAGGAGTTCCCTATGTGACGAAGAGTCCCTTTGATGGGAATATTTGGCTAAGCATTAGCCATTCAGGAAATTTTGTACAAGCTAGTGTGATTTTGGAGGAGAAAGATGATTGAAAGTGAACATCGACCCACGCAAATTCGGGTTAACTTAGATGCGATTGCGGAAAATTTCGAGCAAGTAATGACCAATTTGCCCCCTAAGACTGAAGCGTTTGCTGTTGTTAAAGCGAATGCTTATGGTCATGGAGCTGTTGCGGTAGCGAAAAAGTTATCCAGTCAAGCAGCTGGTTTTTGTGTTTCGAATTTGGATGAAGCATTAGAGCTACGTAAAGCAGGTATCGAGCACCCTATCTTGATTTTAGGAGTGGTTCCTGTACGTTTTTTACCAGTAGCTCATCAACTCAATATCAGTGTGACAGTTGCCAGTCTGGACTGGTTGCAAGATGCAAAAGACTTAGAGGCGGATTTATCTGGTCTAACTGTCCATCTTAAGCTAGATACTGGTATGGGGCGGATTGGTTTTAGAAAAATAGCCGATTTGCTACAAGCGATTGCTATCCTTGAAGAATTAGAGTATGACATCGAAGGAGTCTATACTCATTTTGCTACTGCGGATGAGGTTGATCAGGCGCACTTCGAGAGTCAACTGTCTGTTTTTAAAGAATTTTTGGATGTTCTACCAATTACTCCGCGCTGGATTCATGCCAGCAATTCAGCAACAAGCATTTGGCATGCTGATACAGTATTTAACCTGGTTCGTTTGGGAAACATTCTTTATGGACTTAATCCAAGTGGACGAGTACTAGAACTCCCGTTTGAGGTTCAACCAGCCTTATCTCTCGTATCTGAAATTGTTCATGTAAAGCAGGTTGAAGCTGGCACAACAATTGGCTACGGAGCTACTTATCACAGCACCGATTCAGAATGGATTGCGACCGTTCCGATAGGATATGCAGATGGTCTCGTACGAAGTTTACAAGGCTTATCAGTTCTAGTTGATGGGCAGGCCTGTGAAATTGTAGGGCGTATTTCGATGGACCAGATCACCATTCGTTTACCTCATGCTTATCCACTTGGTCAAAAAGTCACCCTAATCGGTCAAGATGGAAATAAAACGATCTCTGTTCAGGAGTGGGCTGATCGCATCGGAACCATAAATTACGAGGTGGTTTGTCTTTTGACAGATCGCCTACCTCGAATTTTTGAATAACAGCGATAGTAAAAGTGACGATAATACGCCTCTTTCGCTAGAATAGAGGGGTAAAATATTAGAGAAGTATTACCTAGATATTGTCTATAATACAAATATCGTCATTTAGTTGAATTTTATTACTTCGATGTAAGGGGAGTGGGAAAGATTCGACTAGGTCAAAAAGAGTTCCCCTCACTTCCAAGCAGTTGGCTTGGGCTAAAATAGTCCACTGGACTGTTAAACCCAATCAACCACTGCGCTGAGATGTTGACACTAACTTTGAGTTTTCGTATAAAAAGCCTAAAAAATAGCTTAGAATTGCATCGTCAGAAACGTTGATTCTAAGCTATTTTTGTTTATTCAAATTTTAATTGCTACTCGATGAAAATTAAAATCAGACTAGCTTCAAAGGTTTGGGAAACCTTTGAAGCTTGGGGATAGAGTGAACGAAGTTCGTTTCTCCAAGAGCAGATATAACCCAGCTACTTTCTTATTTTATGGTAGCAGGCTGTCAAGCTCTAGTGGAGCTTGACACTTATCAAATCAAGTCAACAATGTCTGATTTTGATTTTCGAAGAGTATGAAGAGGGAACTGACCGACCTCGTTGTGATTATTGCTCGTTAAAAAAAGCTTCATAGAGTGCGTGCAGGGCGCGTTTCTTTTCTTCGGTTTTGACAACGAACATAACAGAAACTTCACTGGCTCCCTGTGAAATCATTGCCAAGTTGACGTTTTGTTTAGAGAGGGCGGTGGTAGCGGTAGCTGTTACACCGACATGGCTCTTCATATTTTCACCAACAATCATGATAATAGATAAACCATGTTCGATTTCGGCCTTGTCAACTTCCATTTTCGTATTGAGTTGACGAAGGATCTCTTCTTCCTTAATAGGAGTCAATTCACGCTCACGGACTACGATGGATAAATCGTCAATCCCGGTCGGCATGTGCTCCCAGCGAATATTGAGATCTTCGAGAATTTGCAACACCTTGCGACCAAAACCAACTTCACGGTTCATCAAGTATTTGGACAAGTTAATGCTGACAAAACCGTCGTCTGCAGCAATGCCGACAACAGGAACTGTTTGCTCGGTATGTTTGTGTACAATTCGGGTACCAGGGTGAGTTGGGTTATTGGTATTTTTAATAACCAATGGAATCCGCCCGCGATAGGCAGGAAGGAGGGCTTCATCGTGGAGGACGGAGAAACCTGCATAAGCTAATTCTCGCATTTCACGATAGGTCAATTCTTTGATTGAATGTGGATTTTTAATGATGCCAGGATGGGCAGCAAAAATACCATCGACATCTGTAAAGTTTTCATAGAGGTCAGCCTTAACCCCGGCAGCAATGATGGAACCTGTAATATCCGATCCACCTCGTGAGAAGGTACAAATCTGGTTATCAACAGTTACACCGAAGAATCCTGGGATAATGAGTACTTCATCTGTATCACGAAGCTCTTCGATTTTGTCATAACTGGAAGGCAAAATGCGAGCATTTCCTGGTTCGGAGCTGACGATAATACCAGCTTTTTTAGGATGGACATAGCGTGTAGGCAATCCTCTGTGGGTAAAATATTCGGCAATCAATTTGGCATTATTATCTTCACCAGCTGCTAAGAAAGCGTCGTAAAGGAATTCGTTATCATCAATTGGTAGGCTTGCCAAAGAGATGATGCTGTCTGCGATTTTCTTCATGCTGTTAGCTGTGAAACCAAGTTCGTCAACCATTGCTTGATAGCGGTTGATGATCCATTCTTGACTGGCAGTCACATCTTTTCCGTTAACATATTCTTTATAATATTTAATCAATGCATCAGTAACTTTAGTATCCTCGGCATTGCGTTTTCCAGGTGCAGACACCACAACAAAGCGACGTTCTGAATCAGATTGAACAATATTGAAAACTTTTTCTAACTGTCCAGCTGAAGCAAGTGAGCTTCCCCCAAATTTAATAACTTTCATTCTCATCTCCTTGGATATTTTTTTCTATTATAGCAGAATGATATGAAATTGTCAGTATGTTCAGACAAATCTTGCCAAGAATTTTATCGAAAAGCGAACAAGAGGTAAGTATGAAAATTTCAGAAAAACATTTTCTTCTTTCAACTGTGTTACAATTAAAGTAATAGGAGGCGAGTATGGTAAAAGCAATTATTTTCGACATGGATGGTGTACTTTTTGATACAGAAACATTCTATTTTCAACGTCGAGTGAATTTTTTAGCGACAAAAGGTTTATCGGTTGATCATTTGGATCCATCTATATTTGTCGGTGGAAGGGCTAGTCAAATTTGGCAACGGATTTTAGGGGATGATTATGATAACTGGGATGTCCCTGCCTTGGAAGAAGAATATCGTGTGTATAAAGAAAAGCGACCTACCCCTTATGCAGAGAGGATTTTTCCTGAAGTTAAAGCGGTATTGGAGAGACTAACTATCCAAGGTATTCCTGTAGTTTTGGCTTCAAATACCGACCGTTCAGAAATCGAACGTGCTCTACTAGATGCTGGTATACGCTCTCACTTTAGTCATGTTTTCTCAGCGATGGATTGTGAGGCCCCAAAACCAGATCCCGCAGTTTATGTGAAAGCAGCCAGTGCAACAGGAGTAGCTAAATCGGACATTTTAGTATTTGAAGATAGTGCTAAGGGAATTGAAGCGGCTAAAAAAGCAGGATTGACAGTTTGGGCTATTCGAGACCAGCATTATGGAATTGATCAGTCGAAAGCAGATAGATTGGTAGACAATCTTGAAGATGCCTTTGATTTAGTGCGATTTTAAGAAATATTATATTGTAGTCCAAGTATTAGTTCTCGGTGAAAAATGGTGTTTCTAGCTCAGAATCCAGTTCAATCTTCCAAAAGTATTAACGTGAAAAAATGAAAGTTGTAAATTAAACTTAGAGCCTATATTTACAGTTCAGACTTGCATATTGAGGTTGTTTTTTTCAAAATACAGTCAGTATTTCCCTCAAAAATTGCCTTGATGAGCGAAAAAGCCAAGGCGCTTTGTGTGTGAATGTAGGTTCTTAGACACGTTATTTTCTAGCATATCTAAATTTTATATTTCGAGGATAGCCCCCCCTCTTTTTCGGACGTCACACTTTCCTTGCTAGAAAAAAAGTGACAATTGTAAAAACTGTGTTACAATGGAAAACAAGAATTTGAAGTTTGATATTCAAATCTTTTAATTATCAAACTATTTCGAAAGGAGCAAGGGAATGGCCTACCAAACAATTCGTTATGAAGTAATTGATTCCGTAGCGATTCTAACTTTAAACAGACCGGAAGTTGCAAATGGTTTTAATATTCCTATGTGTGAAGAAATCTTAGAAGCAATCCGCCTTGCAGAAGGGGATGCCTCCGTCAAAATTTTACAAATTCAAGCACAGGGTTCCATTTTCTCCGTTGGTGGAGATTTAGTTGAGATGAAGCGTGCAGTTGATGATGATGATGATATTGCTTCTTTGGTAAAAATAGCAGAGCTGGTGAATGATATTTCGTTTGCGATGAAGAAATTGTCTAAAGTAGTCATTATGGTGACAGATGGGGCAGTGGCTGGAGCCGCGGCTAATATGGCAGTGGCAGCTGATTTTGTTATTGCCTCCAGCAAGACAAAATTTATCCAAGCCTTTGTAGGTGTTGGACTTGCGCCGGATGCGGGGGGTCTCTTTCTACTGAGTCGTGCTATTGGGGCTAATCGTGCTAGTCACTTGGCGATGACAGGAGAGGGCTTATCAGCGGATAAGGCTTTAGAATATGGGATTGTTTATAAATTGGCAGAGCCAGAAAAACTAGAAAAGACAGTTGCCCAGGTCATAAAAAAACTCTTGCGAGGCTCAGTAAATTCTTATGCAGCAATCAAACAACTGACATGGGAAAGTCAATTTAAAGACTGGGAGTCTTATCGCCGATTGGAGCTGGATTTGCAAGAAACATTGGCCTATAAAGAGGATTTTAAAGAGGGAGTTCGAGCGCATGCAGAACGACGTAGACCAGTGTTTACGGGAGATTAATTTTTAAATTAGTAAAAAATGTTTGACAATCAAAGTTTTATGGTTTATACTTTGACTATCAAAGTAAAGGAGGCCTGTTTTGGAAGATCCAAAAGTAAATGAATATCTAACGGCCATTTTTAACAATGTGTTGGTGATTGAAGAAACAAGTCTGCGTGGTAGCCGATTCAATGATATTTCGATTAAGGAAATGCACACGATTGATGTGATAGGAAGTATTGATGGAGCTACTCCGAGTGATGTTGCTCGGACTTTGATGGTAACCTTAGGTACTGTTACAACTAGCTTGAACAATTTGGAAAGAAAAGGATATGTTGAGCGTATTCGTTCGACCAAAGATCGGCGAGTTGTTCATCTCTACCTGACCAAAAAAGGTCGACTAGTCTATCGTTTGCATCAACGATTTCACAATGAAATGGTAAAACAGATTACAGATGGTATGGATGATGCAGAGTATCAGGTAATGAAGAAAGGACTCATGAAACTCTATCACTTCTTGGAGGATTTGAAATGAGAAACCATGCTAAAATCAGTCAGGTGGCCCACTATCTTCCGAAGAAGATTGTGACCAATGATGATTTGGCTCAACGAATGGAGACCAGTGATGAGTGGATTCGTAGCCGTACAGGTATCGGTCAACGGCACATTGTTACTGGAGAGACGACGAGTGATTTGGCTAGTCAAGTGGCTAGAAAATTACTGGAAAAGTCTCAGCTAGATGCTAGTGAAATTGACTTCATCATCGTAGCAACGATTACTCCAGATGCTTCAATGCCATCTACGGCAGCTATGGTCCAAGCAGCAATTGGTGCGAAAAAGGCTTTTGCCTATGATCTCGTTGCAGCTTGTTCAGGATTTGTTTTTGCGCTATCAACAGCAGAAAAATTGCTTGCTTCAGGAGTCTATAAGAGAGGACTTGTTATTGGATCAGAGACCCTATCTAGGTCTGTCAACTGGTCGGATCGATCAACGGCTGTTTTATTTGGAGATGGTGCTGGAGGAGTTTTGCTGGAAGCGTGTGAACAACCGAGCTTTTTAGCAGAAATCTTGCGAACGGATGGCGGTAGAGGTGCTAGTCTGACAGCAGGGATAGATCAGAAAGAGACGCCATTCTCGACACAAAGCCGTCAGCAACCCTTTATCCAAATGGAGGGCAGAGCTATATTTGAATTTGCTACGAGGGATGTTACGGCAACCATGGCAGAGCTGCTAGAACAAGCTGATATGACTGTGGATTGTGTTGATTATTTCTTGCTCCATCAAGCCAATATACGTATCCTAGATAAGATGGCTCGTAAATTGGGAGTGGCGCGTGAAAAATTTCCAGCAAATATGGATAAATATGGCAATACCAGTGCAGCAAGTCTTCCCATTCTCTTATCAGAATGTGTAGAGAGCGGAATGTTGCGATTAGATGGAAGCCAGACTGTTCTCATGGCTGGTTTCGGTGGAGGCCTCACATGGGGAACTCTACTCTTACAACTTTAGTTAATTCCTTGCCCTAGGCAAGATTAAAATATTTTATTTTCCAAAAGGAGACATTTATCATGGCAGTATTTGAAAAAGTACAGGAAATCATCGTTGAAGAATTGGGTAAGGATGCTGAAGAAGTAACCCTTACAACAACCTTTGAAGATTTGGACGCAGATTCATTGGATCTTTTCCAAGTTATCTCTGAAATCGAAGATGCCTTCGATATTCAAATCGATACTGAAGAAGGTTTGACAACTGTAGGCGATTTGGTTGCTTATGTTGAAGAAAAAACAAAATAATATTTCTAAGGAAAAGTGCTGGTGAGCATTTTTCTTTGGAGATATAGTTTGATATTCAAAACATTGAAACATCAAACTAATTATTAAGTGAGGGCTTTGCCCTCGCTTGTTTAGCTAATTGTTTGATATTCAAATGATTAGTTAAGCAAGAAAAACAGATGAGGGAATTATGCAGACGAAAATAACAGAATTGCTCGATATTAAGTATCCAATTTTTCAAGGTGGTATGGCTTGGGTAGCTGATGGAGATTTGGCTGGTGCCGTATCTAATGCAGGTGGTCTAGGAATCATCGGTGGAGGAAATGCTCCCAAAGAGGTGGTCAAGGCAAATATTGACAAGGTTAAATCTATCACGGACAAGCCTTTCGGTGTCAATATCATGCTTTTGTCTCCTTTTGCGGATGACATTGTTGACTTGGTCATCGAAGAAGGTGTGAAAGTTGTCACTACAGGAGCAGGAAATCCAGGGAAGTATATGGAGCGTCTCCATGCTGCAGGGATTACCGTTATTCCTGTTGTACCGAGTGTAGCCCTTGCGAAACGCATGGAAAAATTAGGGGTAGATGCTGTTATTGCTGAAGGTATGGAAGCTGGAGGCCATATTGGTAAATTGACCACCATGACCTTGGTTCGTCAGGTTGTTGAAGCCGTATCTATTCCTGTTATTGCTGCTGGAGGTATTGCAGATGGTGCAGGTGCAGCAGCAGCATTCATGTTGGGTGCAGAAGCGGTGCAAGTTGGAACTCGTTTTGTAGTAGCTACAGAGTCCAATGCCCATCAGGCTTATAAGGAAAAAGTTTTAAAAGCTAAGGATATTGATACAACTGTATCTGCTTCTATTGTTGGACATCCTGTGAGAGCTATCAAGAATAAGTTGTCATCTGCTTATGCAGCTGCAGAGAAAGATTTCTTGGCAGGTAAAATTTCGGCAGATGCTATTGAAGAACTTGGTGCGGGAGCACTCCGCAATGCAGTTGTTGATGGTGATGTAACAAATGGCTCCGTGATGGCTGGTCAAATTGCTGGTCTGGTTTCTAAAGAAGAATCTTGTGAAGATATTTTGAAAGACATCTATTATGGAGCAGCCAAAGTGATTAGAGAAGAGGCAAGCCGTTGGGCTTCGGTTGGAGAATAGGATGACAAAGACAGCTTTTCTTTTTGCAGGTCAAGGGTCTCAGACAGTGGGGATGGCTCGCGACCTTTACGAATATTACCCGGTAGTTAGAGAAACGTTTGACCAGGCTAGTCAGATTCTGGGGTATGACATTCGCGACCTAATTGACAATCAAGAGGATAAATTACATCAGACTCGCTATACCCAGCCTGCTATTTTGACAACTTCCCTAGCTATCTATCGTTTGTTGGCAGAAAAGGGGATTAAACCTGATATGGTAGCTGGTCTATCCTTGGGAGAATATTCAGCTCTGGTGGCATCGGGAGCTTTGGCCTTTGAAGATGCGATTGCCCTGATTGCTAAGCGTGGTGAATATATGGAAACGGCTGCGCCAGCAGGGACTGGTAAGATGGTTGCTGTTCTCAACACAGATGTCAACTTGATTGAAGAAATCTGTTCGACTGTTACCTCTGGGATTGTTTCCCTAGCCAACTACAATACACCAGCCCAAATCGTCATCGGAGGTGAGGTGGCTGCAGTGGATGAGGCGGTTGAATTGCTGAAGGAAGCAGGTGTCAAACGGATGATTCCGCTCAATGTATCTGGCCCATTCCATACAGCTCTCCTGCGACCAGCTTCGGAGCAATTGGCTCAGGCCTTGGAAGAAGTGGAATTTGCGGACTTCCAAGTAGAGTTGGTCGGTAATACAGAAGCCAAGGTCATGAAAAAAGAGGATATCAAGTCCCTCTTGACCCGTCAAGTGATGGAACCAGTCCGTTTCTATGAGTCAATCACAACCATGCAGGAAGCTGGTGTGACTAACTTTATTGAAATCGGTCCAGGTAAAGTCTTATCAGGATTTGTCAAGAAGATCGATAAGACAGCGCATGTTGTAGCAATTGAAGATATAGAGGGGCTACAAATAGTATTGAATAAATCATGAGGAGGAATCATGGAATTAACAAATAAAAATGTTTTTGTAACAGGTTCAAGTCGAGGAATCGGCTTGGCCATTGCCCATAAGTTTGCCAGTCTTGGTGCCAATGTGGTGCTGAACGGTCGTGGTCAATTAGGGCAAGAGATTCTGGATAGCTTTGCAGATTACGGTGTGAAAGTCCTAGCTATTTCAGGAGATATTTCAAGCGCGGAAGATGCCAAACGAATGGTAGCAGAAGCCATCGAAACCCTCGGTAGCGTCGATATTTTGGTCAACAATGCAGGGATTACCAAAGACGGTATGGCTCTTCGTATGACAGAAGAGGATTTTGATACGGTTCTGAAGGTAAATCTTACTGGAACTTTTAATATGACGCAGGCTGTTTTGAAACCGATGACAAAGGCTCGTGAGGGTGCTATTATCAATCTGTCAAGTGTATCTGGCTTGATTGGAAATGCTGGACAGGCCAACTATGCTGCTTCAAAGGCAGGTGTGATTGGATTTACCAAAGCCATTGCCCGTGAGGTTGCTGGGCGAAATGTTCGTGTCAATGCGATTGCGCCGGGCTTTATCCAGTCTGATATGACAGATGTTTTATCTGACAAGATTAAAGAAGCTATGACTGCACAAATTCCTATGAAACGCTTTGGTGCGACAGAAGAAGTAGCTGATGTTGCAGTGTTCTTGGCTAAGCAAGAATATCTAACTGGACAGGTGATTGCGGTTGACGGCGGCTTGACCATGCAGTAATCCAGTCTTCCAGTTTATCTTTTATTACTTCGACGAGTGAGGAAACTACGTTTCCAGATTTCCAGCTGGGAGTGGGAAAGAACTCGACCAAGATAAAAAGAGTTCGTCTTCCCACCCCCGCACAGTTGATTAGGCCAGATTTGGAGTGCAAAACACGAACAAATCTGCCAATCAACCACTGCGCTGAGATGTTGACACGAACTCTGAGTAGTGGTCCTGGGCTTTTTGCCCAGCCTCACGATTTCCAACCTTCAATAGTCCACTGGATTATTGAAGCTGTCAACAACTTGTTGAAATGAACTTTTTCGTAGTACTAAAAGCAAACTGAAAGACTGCAATAACGCACTGTAAATTCAATGTTGTTTTGTGTGTTATTTTAAGAGAGGTTTGAAAATGACAAAATTAAATCGTGTAGTAGTAACAGGCTACGGTCTGACATCTCCAATCGGAAATACGCCAGAGGAGTTCTGGAATAGTTTGAAGGCTGGGAAAATTGGGATCGGAAAGATTACCAAGTTTGATACCAGCGAGTACAGCGTACTTAATGCTGCGGAATTAAAAGATTTTCCTTTTGACAAATATTTCGTTAAAAAGGATACAAATCGCTACGATAATTACTCGCTCTATGCACTCTATGCAGCTAAAGAAGCGATTGCTAATGCACAGCTGGATACAGAGACAGTGGATAGTGACCGTTTTGGCGTTATCTTATCAACAGGTATCGGTGGTATTTTGGAAATTGAAGAGCAAGTGGCTCGGATGAACGAAAAAGGTCCAAAACGCATTCGTCCCATGGCTCTTCCAAAGGCCCTGCCAAATATGGCGGCTGGAAATATTGCTATGCAGGTCGGTGCAAATGGCGTCTGCAAGTGCATCATCACAGCCTGCGCTTCATCAAATGATGCTTTAGGGGAAGCCTTCCGTGAAATCAAGTTTGGTTTCCAAGATGTGATGCTGGCTGGCGGAGCAGAGGCAGCCATTACTCCGTTTGCAATCGGTGGTTTCCAAGCTTTGACAGCTATGTCGACTACTGAGGATCCAGAACGTGCGTCTATTCCATTTGACAAGGGCCGCAATGGTTTTGTCATGGGAGAGGGTTCCGCGGTTTTAGTATTGGAAAGTTTAGAACATGCAGAAGCGCGTGGGGCGACTATCTTGGCTGAAATCGTTGGTTATGGAAATACTTGCGATGCTTATCACATGACTTCGCCACATCCAGAAGGTCTGGGTGCTATTAAGGCCATGAAGTTGGCCATTTCAGAAGCAGGTTTGGAGCCAGCTGATATTGACTACATCAATGCCCATGGCACTTCGACACCGGCCAATGAAAAAGGGGAAAGCCAAGCTATCGTATCTGTCTTCGGCAAGAACACGCCAGTTTCTTCTACCAAGTCCTTCACTGGTCACTTGTTGGGTGCAGCGGGTGCCGTTGAAGCGGCAGCTGTCATTGAGGCTATGCGTCATTCTTACGCACCAAAGACAGCTGGCACGACAGAATTATCTGAAGATATTGAAGCGGATGTCATTTATGGACAGGGGCGTGATATGGAAATCCGCCATGCCATTTCAAATACATTTGGCTTTGGAGGTCACAATTCGGTGATTGCTTTCAAACGTTGGGAGGCTTAAGTGAATATTACAGAAATAAAGGACTTGATGAGTCAGTTTGACCAGTCAAGTTTGCGAGAATTTTCATATAGCAATGCTGGGGAAACCTTGCATTTCAGTAAAAACCAGCAGGCGACAGTGGCCCCAAGTGCAATCGTAGAAGCTCCGCTTGCTCCAGTAGCTCCTACAAGCCCAGCAGTTGCAACCAGTGAGCCAGCTGCTCCAGCAGAAGCCAACGCCAGCCCTGTGGCAGAAGGTGCAGTGGTGGAAAGTCCTTTAGTTGGTGTGGCTTATTTGTCACCAGCTCCGGACAAGCCAGTCTTTGTAGCAGTTGGTGACACGGTCAAAAAAGGGCAGACCCTCATGATTATCGAAGCCATGAAGGTCATGAACGAAGTACCTGCTGACCGTGACGGTGTGGTCACAGAGATTTTGGTGGCTAACCAGGACATTGTAGAATTTGGACAAGGATTGGTACGCATCAAATGATCGATATTTTGAAAATTAAAGAGGCTCTTCCTCATCGCTATCCCATGCTCTTGGTCGATCGTGTCCTTGAAGCATCCGAAGATGAGATTGTCGCCCTCAAAAATGTGACCATTAACGAGCCCTTCTTCAACGGGCATTTCCCAGACTATCCTGTCATGCCAGGTGTTCTCATCATGGAGGCTTTGGCACAAACCGCAGGTGTCTTGGAGTTGTCCAAGGAAGAAAACAAGGGCAAGCTGGTTTTTTATGCCGGCATGGACAAGGTTAAATTTAAGAAGCAAGTTGTACCTGGTGACCAGTTGATCATGACAGCTAAATTTGTCAAACGCCGTGGAACCATTGCGGTCGTTGAGGCAAAGGCAGAAGTGGACGGAAAACTGGCTGCGTCGGGGGTGTTGACTTTTGCTATCGGAAACTAATACTCTTCGAAAATCAAACTCAGCCGTTGTTGACTTGATTTGATGAACTTCAGTTCTATCTGCATCTGCGTCGCCTAGCCTGATTTTGATTTTCATTGAGTATGAAACAGTCCTTTATTTTTCAAACTAGTTAAGGACTGTGATTGATATAACAATTATTCTATGTTAAAAAGGAGATAGGATTCATCATGTTTGAGAAGATTTTGATTGCCAATCGTGGTGAGATTGCAGTGCGGATTATTCGTGCGGCCAGGGAGTTGGGGATTGCGACGGTGGCTGTCTATTCAGAGGCTGACAAGGAAGCCCTCCACACCATGTTGGCAGATGAGGCTATCTGTATTGGACCGGCTCGTTCGACAGATTCCTATCTCAATATGCAGGCGGTCATCTCGGCGGCTGTTGTGACAGGTGCTCAGGCTATTCATCCCGGCTTTGGATTTTTGAGTGAAAACTCTAAATTCGCCACCCTTTGTGAAGAGGTTGGTATCAAATTTATTGGTCCTTCTGGGACGGTTATGGATACCATGGGCGATAAAATCAATGCTCGGTTGGAGATGATTAAGGCTCAAGTGCCTGTTATTCCAGGATCAGACGGCGAGGTCTTGACCAGCCAAGAAGCCCTTGAAATTGCTGAAAAGATTGGCTATCCTGTCATGCTCAAGGCATCAGCAGGTGGTGGCGGTAAGGGGATCCGTAAGGTAGAAAAAGCCGAAGATCTAGTGCCTGCCTTTGAATCAGCTTCCAGCGAAGCCAAGGCAGCCTTTGGCAACGGTGCCATGTATATGGAGCGTGTCGTCTATCCAGCCCGCCACATCGAAGTACAGATTTTGGCGGATCAGCATGGTCATGTCATTCATCTGGGAGAACGGGACTGTTCCCTTCAACGCAACAACCAGAAGGTCTTGGAAGAAGCTCCGTCTATCGCCATTGGTCAAACCATGCGGGACCGTATCGGTCAAGCAGCGGTACGGGCTGCCCAGTCAGTTGGCTATGAAAATGCAGGGACCATTGAGTTCCTTTTGGACGAATCCAAGGGCGAATTTTACTTCATGGAAATGAACACACGGGTGCAGGTGGAACATCCAGTTACCGAATTTGTTACTGGTGTGGATATTGTCAAGGAGCAAATCAAGATTGCGGCTGGTCAGGAACTCAGCGTCCGCCAAGAAGATGTGCAGATTACAGGCCATGCCATTGAATGTCGTATCAATGCTGAAAATCCAGCCTTCAATTTTTCCCCAAGTCCAGGTAAGATTTCCAATCTCTACCTACCAAGTGGTGGCGTTGGCTTGCGTGTGGACTCGGCAGTTTATCCAGGCTACACCATTCCGCCTTATTACGATTCCATGATTGCCAAGGTTATCGTGCATGGGGAAAATCGCTTTGAAGCCCTGATGAAGATGCAGCGCGCCCTCTACGAATTGGAAATTGACGGAGTGGTGACCAATACTGACTTCCAGCTGGATTTAATTTCCGACAAGCGAGTGGTGGCTGGTGATTACGACACCGCCTACCTTATGGAAGAATTTTTACTCCGCTATCAAGAAGAACTATAGTCTTTTAGTTTACTTTTAGTACTCGCTCCAACTATCTGGTGGATAGTTGGAGGTTGGAAATAGAGCGAACAAAGTTCGCATCAACAGCCGCAGGCATAACTGGAGTTAGGCAAGGCGAGTTCAAACACTCCAGTGGAGTGTTTGAAGTTGGAAATAGGGAAACGAAGTTTCCTCATACGTTGAAGTAATAAAAGAAAAACTAAATGACGATAAAAAAGTAAACTAGGAGAATGCTATGGCTTTGTTTCGCAAAAAGGACAAATATATCCGCATCAACCCCAATCGTTCGCGGATAGAGTCAGCACCTCAAGCAAAGCCAGAGGTGCCAGACGAACTCTTTTCCAAATGTCCAGCTTGTAAGGAAATCCTCTACAAGAAGGACTTGGGACCAGAGAAAACCTGTCAACACTGTTCCTATAATTTCCGGATTACAGCCCAGGAACGCTTGGCTTTGACAGCAGATGAAGGCTCGTTCGAGGAATTGTTTACAGGGATTGAAACCAAAAATCCCTTGGACTTCCCTAATTATTTGGAAAAACTGGCGGCCACCCGTCAAAAGACAGGCTTGGACGAGGCTGTTTTGACAGGCAAGACGACCATCGGCGGACAACCAGTTGCCCTTGGAATCATGGATTCTCACTTTATCATGGCTTCAATGGGAACGGTGGTCGGTGAGAAAATCACTCGTCTTTTCGAGCTCGCTATGGAAGAGCGACTCCCAGTTGTACTCTTTACCGCATCTGGCGGTGCTCGGATGCAGGAAGGCATTATGAGCCTGATGCAAATGGCTAAGATTTCAGCAGCTGTGAAACGCCATTCCAATGCTGGCCTCTTTTACCTGACGGTCTTGACAGACCCGACAACAGGGGGGGTGACGGCTAGTTTTGCCATGGAAGGCGATATTATCCTGGCTGAGCCGCAGACCTTGGTTGGCTTTGCTGGCCGCAGGGTCATTGAGTCAACTGTGCGTGAAAATCTGCCAGATGATTTCCAGAAGGCTGAATTTTTACAAGAACACGGCTTTGTTGATGCAATTATCAAACGTCAGGACTTGCCTGCGACCATTGGTCGCTTGTTGAGAATGCATGGAGGTGTCAGATGACCAGTGATGTAGCACGTATGATCCGTTTGGCACGTGACCAGGCTCGCCTGACGACCTTGGACTATGCCACACAACTCTTTGAGGACTTTATCGAACTGCACGGCGATCGCAATTTCCGCGATGACGGAGCAGTTGTGGGTGGCATCGGCTTTCTAGTAGGTCAGCCGGTGACAGTCATCGGTATCCAAAAAGGGAAGAACCTTCAGGACAACCTCAAACGCAATTTCGGTCAGCCCCACCCAGAAGGCTACCGCAAGGCCCTTCGCCTCATGAAGCAGGCGGAGAAGTTTGGTCGTCCCGTTGTCACCTTTATCAATACCGCTGGAGCCTATCCAGGTGTTGGTGCCGAGGAGCGTGGACAGGGCGAGGCCATTGCCCGCAACCTCATGGAGATGAGCGACCTCAAGGTGCCTATTATCGCCATTATCATCGGTGAGGGAGGCTCTGGCGGAGCACTTGCCCTAGCAGTCGCAGACCAGGTCTGGATGCTGGAAAACTCCATGTACGCCGTCCTCAGCCCTGAAGGTTTCGCCTCTATCCTCTGGAAAGACGGCGGTCGGGCCATGGAAGCGGCAGAACTCATGAAGATCACTTCTTATGAGTTGGAGAAACTCCAAGTGGTTGATCGGGTTGTTTTGGAAAATGGCAGAGCGACAAAGGAAGTCTTGACCGACATCAAGGAAAACTTGGTCAGTCAGTTGGCTCAACTACAAGCCTTGCCACTTGATGTGCTACTTGAAAACCGTTATCAACGCTTTAGGAAATACTAGGAAGACCTAGTATTTTTTTGCTATATTTGATATAATAAATGAAATTATTTCAGGAGGTTTTCCATGTTAGTAAAAGCGGATCTATCAAACGCAGAAGAATTGCTACCTATTCAACACCGAGCATTTGCAGCCTTGTATGAAACCTATCAGGACCAATACAACCCTGCCATTGAAACTATGGACTACTTCCAATCACGGTTTGCACGACCAAATTGCACCTACTACAAGATTGTCGAGGAAGGGCACACAGTCGGACTGGTACGAACAACGGTCGCTGAAGATGCAGACCAGGGCTGGCTAGGTCTGATTGGCATTGATCCAGACCACAGAGGAAAAGGCTATGGTCATAAGGCAATGCTAGAATTAGAAAGTCTTTATCCGACAGTCAAGCGGTGGGTACTCTGTACCGTCTTACAGGAGCCCAGATTAGTTGCTTTCTACGAAAAACTCGGTTACGAGGCTATCAAAACCGAGCCTGAGCAGGAAGGCATGGATATGGTCTACATGGAGAAGTGGATAGGAGATTCAGATGCTTGAACAGTGCCGTAGATATTTGGAATATCAAGGAGTTCATTATTGCAAGCCTGAAAAGGCAGGAGATTCGGCAGGCGAGATGACAGTCTTAAGAAACTTAGCACAGGCAGCACATAAGGAGTTTCAGACATTAAGTTTAGCTTTAGCTGAGCAAGTCGGTCCCTTGGTGCCCGAGAGAGTCAGTCAATGGATGAACCAAGCCCAGATTTGCAGACCGCATTTTTGGACCTATTACCGCCTACCCTCTTCTAGTTCGTCGGCCCCAGCTTTCGCCATTCGTCTGTATGGTAAGGGAGCTGAAGCGGGGATTTCAGTAGAAGTTAGCTTCATTGAGCGAAAGAAGGTAGAGACCTCTCTTTTTCAGCAAAACCGTGTGCTGAACTGCCCGATTCAGGCACCACTTTATTACTGGGTGCAAGAGGGAAAGGTATTTTATCGCTTGGATGGAACTGAGGAGAATAGGCAGATTTTACTAGAAGCCGTCGAAGCAGGACGCGTTCGAAAAGTACTGGTCAAGTATGATGTACCATTTAGAACGACTGCCTCTGAAGAGGAGCTGCGAAAACGCTTGACTAACGGCTTTTCTCTACTAGAACCTTATCTGAATATGACAAAACCCACCGAATAATCAGTGGGTTAATGGCAGACAAGCATCGTCATGATGTTTGTTTTTTCTTGGGATAGGTTATGGCTTAATCACATCAACCCCACCCATGTATGGACGGAGAACTTCTGGAATGGTGACAGAACCATCTTCGTTTTGGTAGTTTTCAAGAATGGCAGCTACGGTACGACCAACTGCTAAACCAGAACCGTTGAGGGTGTGGAGCAATTTAACCTTGCCGTCAGCAGCATCGCGGTAGCGGATTTGGGCGCGACGAGCTTGGAAATCTTCTGTGTTGGAACAGCTTGAAATTTCACGGTAGGCATTTTGTGCAGGAATCCAGACTTCCAAGTCGTAGGTCTTAGCAGCTGAGAAGCCCATATCGCCTGTACAGAGGGCCAAAACGCGGTATGGTAAGCCTAATTTTTGAAGGATATTTTCTGCGTTTGCGGTCATTTTTTCCAATTCATCGTAAGACTGTTCTGGTGTAGCAAATTTGACCATTTCAACCTTGTGGAATTGGTGAAGGCGGATAAGACCACGGGTGTCACGACCAGCAGAACCAGCTTCAGAACGGAAAGATGGGCTCATGGCTGTGAAGTAGATTGGCAGGTCTTTTTCTTCCAGAATCTCGTTGCGGTAGTAGTTAGTCAACGGCACTTCCGCAGTTGGGATGAGGACGAAGTTAGTGTCTGCCAACTCAAAGGTATCTTCCTTGAACTTAGGATATTGACCAGTACCGAACATAGAGTCGTGGTTGACCATGTAAGGTGTGATGATTTCTTGGTAGCCTTCTGCGATATGCTCGTCCAACATGAAGTTGTAGAGGGCACGCTCCAAGCGAGCACCCAGGTTCTTGTAGAAGAGGAAGCGTGCACCAGTTACTTTTGCGCCACGTTCCCAGTCCAGAATATCTAGGTCTTCGCCCAAATCCCAGTGAGCTTTTGGCTCGAAGGTAAATTCACGAGGCGTTCCCCAGCGGCGAACTTCCACGTTTTCTTCTTCATCTGCACCAACAGGGACAGAGTCGTGCGGTGTATTTGGAAGAACTGCAAGAATAGCATTTAGTTTTTCATCAATTTCCAAGAGTTCAGCATCCAAGTTTTTTACATCGGCAGACAGTTTTTGCATGGCAGCAATCTTGTCGTCAGCATTTTCCTTGTTGCGTTTTGCTTGGGCAATCTCTGCTGAAACTGTGTTACGTTCAGCTTTTAATTCCTCTACAGTAACCAAGATTTCACGGCGTTTTGCATCCAATTCCTTGATGTCTGCCAAGGTTTCGGCAGCCACACCACGAGTAGCTAATTTGGCAGCCACTCCGTCAAAATCTGTACGAATACGTTTGATATCTAGCATAGATGTCTCCTTTAGAATAAAAAAACACAGAATGAGAGATGCTGGAGCGATATTTACCGCGGTTCCATCCAGCTTCACATTCTGTGCACTTGATTGTATTTTGATAATTTCATAACGGTAGAATTTCACAACTTTTTCCTATCTGCTCACAGCGACCGCAGACTTTCTGGAAGGAGCCAGATGCTACTTATCCGTTTCTACTATTATACTTGAATTTTTATTTTTTGGCAAATAGATTCGAAATTTTTCTGCCGATTGTTTGCATAAGAGTCGGTAATTTCACAACTTTTTCATTGCCAATATGCTCACGAGCAATTTTAAGAATCTTACCAGAATCTTTAGATGCAAACAAGAATCGACTTTTCTCTGTATAAATTTCAAAATGACGGCTGATTGCTTTGCCAGAAACGTTTGCGCCAATGCTAGTCATTTCTGACCAAGGAATCTGGATATAACGCTCAACATTGCTATCTGGGTAGAATTCAAGTGCCTTGTCACCAATTAGAAATTTACCAACCTTGCCACCAAAGCCCATGTAGGAAACCCCTGTGGTTTGTAGTTCAACGCTTGTATTTTGTGATTGTGCCATAGTGCTCTCTCCCTAGATATTCATTATATCATAAAACCCCGCAAGAGCGGGGTCCTTGATTACATAATGTTGAAGAAACGAGCAAGAATACCTACGATGAAGAGACCGATAATCATTGTGATTGGTGTTACTTTCTTCTTAAGCAAGTGCATGCAGAGGAAAGTAAGGAGAAGTCCCATCAAACCAGGAATCAAGCTGTCCAACTGACCTTGTAATGTTTGAGCTTGAGTTGGTTCAAGGCTAAGTCCGCTAAGAGCTTGACCAAGAATACCTTTCAACTCAGCACCAGTAACAGTACCTTCTGGGAAGACGATGTAAGCACCTTCTGACAATTGTTTAGCAGGAAGATTTACAGCGAAAGTAATAGATACCCAGCGTTGAACAAGAACGGCAAGGATGAACATACCAAGGATTGAAGCACCTTTAGTGATGTCTTGAAGGATACCACCAGACATGTCTTTAGTGATTTCGCTACCAGCTTTGTAACCAAATTCTTGTGTGTACCATAGGAAGGCCATACGGATTGCGTTCCAACCAAGGAAGAAGATGATTGGTCCCATGATATTCCCAGATTGTGCAAGTGAAGCACCAAGAGCACCAAGGATTGGACGAACAGTAAACCAGAAGACTGGGTCACCGATACCAGCAAGAGGTCCCATCATACCGATTTTCACACCTTGGATAGCTGTGTCATCGATTTCAGCACCATTAGCACGCTCTTCTTCAAGGGCAAGAGTTACACCAAGGATTGGTGAAGCAACGTATGGGTGTGTGTTGAAGAATTCCAAGTGGCGCTCAAGAGCAGCAGCTTGATCTTCTTTTTTAGTGTAAAGTTTTTTGATAGCTGGGATCATTGCATAAGCCCAACCTAAGTTTTGCATACGCTCATAGTTCCATGAACCTTGAAGGAAGGTTGAACGCCACCAAACTTTTTTACGATCGCTTACGGAAAGTTGAATTTTTTCTGACATGATGAATCTCCCTTCTCTTAGTAGTCTTCAAGGATGTCGCCGATTGGGTCGTTAGATGAAGCACCACCGTTACCTGATCCGCCTTGTTTTGACAAGTTGAGGTAGATAAGCGCGATTGCAACACCGATAACACCAAGTGCGATAAGTGTCAATTTACTGATAGCAGCAAATGCAAAACCAAGTGCGAAGAATGGCCATACTTCACGAGTTGCCATCATGTTGATAACCATAGCATAACCTACGGCAACAACCATACCACCACCAACGGCCATACCACCTGACAACCAAGCTGGCATAGATTCAAGAACTGCTTGAACAGCTTCGGCAGGAATTGCAAGAAGAAGAGCCGCAGGAATTGCGATACGCAAACCTTGAAGGAGAAGAGCAAACAAGTGGTAACGTTCTACAGCAGCGAAGTTTGCATCTTTAGCAGCATTGTCAGCACCGTGTACAAGACCGACTGAGATAGTACGAACGATCATTGTAAGGAAAAGACCAGCTACGGCAAGAGGGATAGCAGTTGTTGTTGCAACGGCAATACCTTCAGTTGAGAAGTCGCCACCTTTGATCATGATGATTGCAGCAGCTACAGAAGCAAGAGCAGCGTCAGGAGCAACAGCTGCACCAATGTTTGCCCAACCAAGTGCAATCATTTGTAGAGAACCACCAAGCATAACACCTGCAGCCAAGTTACCAGTTACAAGACCGATAAGGGTACAAGCTACCAATGGTTGATGGAATTGGAATTCGTCAAGGATACCTTCAAGACCAGCGAAGAAGGCAACGATGACAACGAGAATTGCAGAAATAAGTGTAATATCTGACATGTTGTAATCCTTTCTATACTAACAGATCGATTTATTGAACGTTTGCCTTGTTGATAAGTTCAAACAAGTCTTTCTTCGAATCGTTTGGTACTTTACGCACATCAAATTCAACGCCAAGGTCACGCAATTTTTCAAAGGTTGCAACGTCATCTTTGTCCATTGACAATACGTTGTTAACCATTGTTTTACCAGTTGAGTGAGCCATAGAACCAACGTTCAATTCTTTGATTTCAACACCACCTTCAATTGCTTCAAGAGCTTCTTGAGGAGTTTCGAAAAGAATCAAGGCGTGAGTGTTACCGAATCGAGGGTCTTTAGAAACCTCAATCAATTTCTTGATTGGGACAACGTTCGCTTTTACGTTACCAGGTGCAGCTTGTTTGATGAGTTGTTTACGCAATTCATCTTTGGCAACTGTATCTGATGCAACGATGATACGATCTGCTTTGGAAGCAGGAGTCCAACCAGTCGCCACTTGACCGTGCAAGAGACGAGTGTCGATACGGGCTAAGTTGATTTTCAACTTGCCATCACCGATAACAGTACCTGGAGGGATAGCACCTTGTAGTGCAACAGGAGCAGCATCGGCAACAGGAGCAGCTTCAGCTGGTTGAAGTTCTTCTGGAAGAACTTTGATACCATCTTTTGCTTCCTTGATAATGTTTGCCGCAACTTCTTCCACGCCAGCAGCAGCGTTAATCATACGCTCTGTGTAAGCTTGGATAAGCATTGGCAAGTTTAGACCAGTGATGATAGCAAACTTACGATCTGGATTTTCACCAGCTACACGGCTCGCTTGGTTGAATGGTGAACCACTCCAAAGGTCAGCCAAAACCAAAACTTCATCATCGGCATCGAATGCGTCCACGGCAGCATTTAGCTTAGCGTATAAATCATCTGGACCTTCACTTGGCATAAAAGTAACAACTTGTACTTTTTCTTGTTCGCCAAAGATCATTGAACCTGACTGATGAATACCAGCAGCAAATTCGCCATGACTTGCAATAATGATTCCAATACTCATTATTGATCCTCCTAAATTTTTCTTGTTCATGTAAAAACCATTGAATGGGCTTTCATGTTCGAACTATACCATTATAAAACGTTTTCAGTACATTTGTCAAGTAGGTTTGTGTTAAAAGCGCAAAATATTTCCGAAACTTTTCATAATCGTGTTTCAGAAAAGTGATAAAAATATGCAACGAATATGACAAAAACCTGACAGTTTATCAGGTTTTTTGAAGTCTATAAAAATAGGTTTTCTAGTTCACGTGCGACACCATCTTCAAAATTAGCAAATGCTGTCAATCTGTCGGCATGTGGACGAAGTGTATCGCTACAATTTTTCATGGCATAGGCTGTTCCTGCTAGGTCTAGCATCTCAACATCGTTGTGCTCATCGCCGAAGGCAATTAAGTCGCTAGGAGAGGCTTGGTAGAGGTTAAGAACATAGCTCAGAGCGGTTGCCTTATTGACACCTTTTGCACAAGTTTCGAGGATATTTAATGGTCCACCCCACGTATTGATTTCTAACTCATCTTTGAAATAGGCATTCATTTCTTTTGCAAGTTCGTACTTATCAGTTGCACGAGTCTGCATAAGGATGGAATGAGGATCACTAGTGATTAATTCAGGTTTGATGAGTGTATCTGGAGTAATCTGTTCAACCCCCATCAGAGCAGGATCAATCTTATCTAAGTTGTTTTGAGTGATGTAGAATTTATTCTTGTATTCACCAGCAATAAAATCTGCCTCGAATGTTTCTTCTTCTTTTAGAAATTCGAGTAGGTATTTTTTGTCGATTAAAATATTTTGTTCCCATTGCCATTTCTTTCCAGGGATGTGAACTAAAGAACCGTTGAAATTAATCATGGGAGTATCCAGTTCTAGTTGTTGGTAAAATTTTTCAGCCATTCGATAGGGGCGACCTGTGGCGATAAGAACGGTGTGTCCTGCTTGGCGGACCTTCTTTATAGTTGAGATGGTATAATCAGATAATTGGCTATCATTATTGAGCAATGTGCCGTCCAAATCGATAGCTATGATTTTTTTCTTCATATTTAATAGCATTCCTTTCTAGAGTTGTTATACTAGTTTTAATAGTGAATAGTGTTTAGGTAGTAGCTAGATTGCTGAGAAATTGTTTTATGCGTCAAAGAATAGTACTTGTAGGTAACCATATCTTGAACTAATAACTTCCAGTATAACAAAAGGAGATAATAAAAGCAAAGAAGCAAGTAATTTTGTATAGATTTTTTGCAAGTTTATAACGTTCGGAATTTACGGATATTTCAAGTTAAAAATCAATAAAATAACGTTTTCAAGATTAAAAAACTTGAAATTAGAATATTTTTTGATTATAATGTTTTCATCGTTCGTAAATTAAAAGGAGAAATGAAAAAATGGATCAATTTTTTAAATTGAAAGAACATGGAACGACGGTTTCGACAGAAATTATAGCAGGCCTTACGACTTTCTTTGCCATGTCCTATATCTTGTTTGTTAACCCTAGTGTGTTAAGTGTTGCTGGAATGCCAACACAGGCTGTTTTCTTGGCTACAATAATTGCCAGTGCAGTTTCAACGCTTGTTATGGGATTATTTGCTAACGTACCTTACGCCTTGGCACCAGGTATGGGGTTGAATGCCTTCTTTACCTATACAGTGGTTATTGGTCTTGGTTTTACTTGGCAAGAAGCTTTGGCAATGGTTTTCCTTTGCGGTTTGTTTAACGTTTTTATCACAGTTACAAAGGTTCGTAAGAGTATTATCAAGGCGATTCCAGTTAGTTTACAACATGCCATCGGTGGTGGTATCGGTGTATTCGTTGCCTATCTTGGTTTTAAAAACTCTAATTTAATCACCTTCTTGACATCTGGTTCAGATATTATTACTGTAAATGGTGTTGCTCCGGCAGATGCAACAGCAGAAACATTCTCAAACGGTGTTTTCTCAGTTTTTGCTGGTGGTGGTGTCGTACCTGGTATTTCAACCTTTACTAATCCAAGTGTTCTCTTGACAGTGTTCGGTCTTCTTTTGACAGCTGTTTTGGTTATTAAGAACGTGCGTGGTGCAATTTTGATTGGTATTATTGCAACGACTGTAGCTGGAATTCCAGCAGGTGTTGTGGATCTGTCTACAATTGATTTTGCAAACAACAATATCGGTACAGCCTTTGCGGAGCTTGGTACGACTTTCTTAGCAGCTTTTGGTGGTCTATCTTCGCTCTTTGCTGATTCAAGCCGTCTACCACTTGTTTTGATGACTATCTTTGCATTCAGCTTGTCAGATACCTTTGACACACTTGGTACCTTTATCGGTACAGGTCGTAAGACTGGTATTTTCTCAGAAGAAGATGAGAAAGCTCTCGAAAATGGTACAGGCTTTAACTCTAAGATGGACAAGGCGCTCTTTGCAGATGCGATTGGTACTTCAATCGGTGCCCTATTTGGTACTTCAAATACCACAACCTATGTTGAGTCTGCTGCAGGTATCTCAGCAGGTGGTCGTACTGGTCTGACAGCTGTTACAACAGCGGTTCTCTTCCTTCTTTCAATTCTTATCTTGCCATTTATCGGTATTGTACCATCAGCGGCAACAGCTCCAGCTTTGATTATTGTCGGTGTTATGATGGTTTCATCATTCCTAGATGTGGATTGGAGCCAATTCGAAGATGCTCTTCCAGCCTTCTTTGCAGCCTTCTTCATGGCGCTTTGCTTCTCAATCTCATACGGTATTGCAGCAGCCTTTATCTTCTATTGCTTGGTGAAAGTATCAACAGGTAAGGCTACAGAAATTCATCCAATCCTTTGGGGTGCTACAGTACTATTTATTCTGAATTTCATCATTCTAGCTATCTTGTAATCTGTTTATTATCCTTGAACTAATCTTCATTTGAAGGTCAGTTTTTTTATTATGGCTTCGAGCCAGTTTTTCTCGTAGAGAAAAACAAGAAAACCACCAGCTATGCTGGTGGCTGACAAGGCTTTGAGCTTCCATTTCTTTTTCCTGATATAATCTAATTGTTCAGGTTAGATAAAGGAGGAAAAAGAAATGGCTAAAACCAGTTACAGTTTATCACATACCAAATGGATGTGCAAATATCACATAGTTTTCACAACTAAGTACCGTAGAAAATCCATTTACTACAAAATAAGGCAGGACTTAATTGATATTTTCCGTCATCTATGTCGATACAAAGGCGTGGAGATTATTGAGGGACACATGATGCCAGACCATATTCATATGCTTGTCTTGATACCCCCAAAACTTTCGATTTCCGATTTTATGGGATATTTGAAAAGTAAAAGTGCTCTAATGATATTTGATAAACACGCTAATTTGAAATATAAGTATGGAAATCGAAAGTTTTGGGCTAGAGGCTACTATGTTAGTACCGTTGGGCTGAACGAAAAGACAGTTGCGAAATACATTCGCGAGCAGGAGAAAAATGACATTGCACTTGATTCTTGAATGTCAAAGAGTATGAAGATCCATTTTCAGATGGCAGTTTTAGAACAAGATAAAAGCCCGTTGTTACGGGCATTAGTCAAGTAATTATAGCACTAACCTGAACGAAGTTCAGCGAACGTCTTTAGACGTCGCTGGAGAGAAACGGCTTATAGCCGGTGTACAAGCCACCCGTTTTCACGGGTGGTTATGACTTACGATTAAAATATATGGGAATCAATGTGATTCATACTCATTTAAAATCAAAAATAGCCACCTACCACTCCAAGTGGATATGGAGCGTTTCGATTTTGTTATTTTTTTAGAAGAAAACAGCTACTTGAAATCCACAATCCTCAACTCAAACTTATAAATTAAGGTTTCACATGTTATAAGTAGCTTAGACTTGCTATTTTTGATTTTTATTGAGTTTCAGTTAATAAAATACTGTCTTGAATGTTGTAAATTGCAAACGGATGGAGTTTATTTTTTCCATTTCGTCGCTTCTCTGTCTCCTCTTAGTGCCATTTTTACTCCTTGTGACTGTATTTTAAATGGCTGTTCGTTATTGTAAGCAAGATGTCTCATACCTAGACATCTGCTGGATAAATGTCATGATGGGGTGAAATAGTCTTTGGGAGTCACAGGGCATAGAATAACCCCTGAGCTTGGGCTCAGGGGGAGTTTTCTAACTATAATGTTTGAATAGCGAATGAGTTGCTTGATGGATGGTGCGGGCCGTTTCGGCATTGTTCATGGTATAAAGATGAACACCTGCGACATCATTGGTTACCAAATCGACAATCTGATCAACGGCATAAGCTAGGCCAGCTGCGCGTAGAGATTCAGGATTGTGCTCGTATTTTTCCAAGATGGCCTTGAATTTACGAGGGAGGCGGATATTCTCACAGGTTTTCAAGAGTCGAAGTGCCTGATACCTGTTGATGATAGGCATAATACCTGCGATAATAGGCACTTCGATGTCTGCTAGAGAACATTTCTCCTGAAAGTTATAAAATGCTTCGTTATCGAAGAAGAGTTGAGTTACCAAGGTTGAGCAACCGGCATCAACTTTCTTTTTCAAATTTTTGATGTCTGAGACAGAATTTGGTGATTCTGGATGTACTTCTGGATAACAGGCTCCAATAATGTCAAAATGTGGGGCTTCTTCCTTGATAAAGGAAATCAAGTCAGTTGCATACTGGAAGTCCTCTTTAGGGGGAAGACCTTCAATGATATCGCCACGAAGTGCTAAAATCTGATGCACACCAATTTCATCGAGAGAATGAAGAACGAATCGGACCTTTTCTTTTGTCAAGTAAGCAGCTGGCAAATGTGCGATAGTTGGAATATGCAATTCATTGCGAACATGGTTAGCCAACTTGACAGTCGTCTCTTCTACGTTCAAATTGTTATTGCTGCATGTAACACTGATAAAATGAGGGGCCAAACCTTGCATCTCATCGAGAGTTTGGATAATCTTTTCATTGCCTACTGCTGGTTTTGGAGGAAAAATTTCAAATGAGAGACTTGGGGCTTGACCAATCATAAATTAGAGTTCCTTTCTGGCTGCCTTAGCTGCTTGAGTCAAGTGGATAAGACTAGCTTTTGTTTCTGATTCGCCACGAGTCTTGAGTCCGCAGTCTGGGTTAATCCAAACTTTTTCTTTCGGTACTTTGGCAAGGATGGCTTGAATAGTGTGTGCAATTTCATCAACGGCAGGGACACGTGGAGAGTGGATGTCATAGACACCAGGACCTACCTGAGTTTGGAAGTTTTTAGCCTTGAGTTCATCTAGGATAACAAGATTTGAACGGCTGGCTTCAAAGGAGATAACGTCCGCATCCATATTGTCGATGGCAGGAATGATGTCTGTAAATTCGCTATAGCACATGTGAGTGTGGATTTGTGTATCTGGTGCAACAGTTGAGTGTACTAAACGGAAGGCGGGGATTGCCCAATCAAGATATTCGCTGTACCAGTCGCTACGACGGAGTGGTAGTTTTTCACGAAGGGCTGCTTCATCGATTTGGATAATCTTAATTCCAGCTGCTTCAAGGTCAAGAACTTCTTCCTTGATAGCAAGAGCAATTTGAAGGGTTGATTCTTTGATAGAAATATCTTCACGTGGGAATGACCAGTTGAGGATGGTTACAGGACCTGTCAACATACCTTTAACTGGTTTGTTGGTACGGCTTTGAGCATAGCTAGACCATTTGACAGTAATTGGGTTCAAGCGTGTTACATCACCCCAGATGATTGGTGGTTTTACCCCACGCATACCGTATGATTGTACCCAACCGTTCTTACTGAAGAGGTAGCCAGACAGGTTTTCGCCGAAGTATTCTACCATGTCGTTTCGTTCAAACTCACCGTGAACTAAGACATCGAAGTCAACTTCTTCTTGCCATGCAATCCACTCATCTGTTTGAGTTTTGACAAATGCATCGTATTCTTCTTCTGAGATATTTCCTTTACGGAAAGCTAAGCGTGTGCTACGAATTTCTTTGGTTTGAGGGAAAGAGCCAATCGTTGTTGTTGGAAGAAGTGGTAAGTTTAGCTTCTCGCGTTGAATGGCTTCACGCTCTGCAAAGACTGGTAGGCGTGTATAGTCAGCGTCTGTCAGTCCTGCAAGACAGTCTGCAAGGGCTGCATCACGACCAACACGCTCAAGGGCGAAGAGTTCCTTGTTAGCTGTGAGAGCAACTTCGCCTTGACCATTACGAATAGCATCCAAGTCACGCAACTCGCTCAATTTTTCAACTGCAAAGGCAAAGTGGTTGAGGATAGCTGGTTCAAATTCTTCATTTGCTGTTGTGAAAGGCACATGAAGAAGGGAACAAGAAGTTGTTATAACGACATTTTCAGCTGGAATAGCATCCAAAACAGCCAGGCTCTTTTCGTAGTTGTTGCGCCAGATATTTTTACCGTTGACGATACCAGCGTAGAGGGTCTTGTTAGCTGGGAAACCTGTCGCAACAAGTGCAGCAGTTTCTTTACCTTCTACAAAGTCAAGACCGATGGCATCAACTGGTAGGCTGGTCAATTCTGTGTAAATATCACGAACATCACCGAAGTAGGTTTGGATGAGAACTTGCAAACCTTTCTTATCTGCCAAGAGTGTTTGGTAGATACGTAGGAAAAGGGCTTTTTCTTCAGCAGTCAAATCCTTGACCAAGCTCGGTTCGTCCAGCTGGATTTTTTCAGCACCAAGCTCTGCCAATTTCTCAAAGACTTGTCCGTAGGCTGCAACTAAGCTATCAGCGAAATTAGTAGCAGTTAAACCTTCTTCAAAATCAGTTAATTGTAAGAGTGTGAATGGACCAATCAAAACTGGACGAGTTGTGATGCCCAAGTTCTTTGCTTCTTGGAATTCATCGAAAATCTTATGACCGGCTAGTTTGATTTCTGTATCTTTTTCAATAGCTGGAACGATATAGTGGTAGTTGGTGTTGAACCATTTTTTCATCGGTCTAGCACGAACGTCCCCTTTTTCTCCTTGATAACCACGTGCAAGAGCGAAGTATTTTTCAAGGTCAGTCAAGTCAAGGTTCTGTACTGCTTTAGGTACGATGTTGAAGAGAACAGCTGCATCCAAAACATTGTCATAGTGGGAGAAGTCGTTGCTTGGGATTTCAGTAATGCCTGCTTCTTTAACAATATTCCAGTGCTTAGCACGTAGGTCTTTAGCTGCTTCCAAAAGTTCTTCTTGTGGAATTTCATTTCTAAAGTATTTTTCAGTGATAAATTTTAACTCACGGTGTTCTCCGATACGTGGGAAGCCGATAATAGTAGTAGTCATGATTTTTCCTCCAAAATATTTCTATGCCCCTATCCTAACAGAAAAAACGACTCTTGTATAATTGTAAAAAATTAGAGGGAGTTATAACTTTTGACTATAACAAATTGAAAGAGAGCTACTTTTTTGATATTTCTTCTATATAAAAGCTTGAAAAAACGCCTGTTTATCAAGCTTGACTTTTTTATGCTGGCTCCAGTATAGTTTTTTACTAAGCGTGGTATAGATTTTATCTATGAAACTGCTAAAGGCAAACTCTTGTTTGTGAGCAATTGTTTATAGGTAGTTCTGATAGTTATTTTTTATCAAGCCATAAAACTTCTATATTAGACAGGGCTAGGTAGCCATGCTACAATGGAAAAAATGAAAGAAAGGGGCTTTTTATGGGAAAAGTTATCATTGGAATTTCAGGAAACGAGCAAGAATTTCCAACTAAATCTGGTAGAACTTATGTAACCGTTGCGAGTGAATTGGCAGATGGTGTGCGTCAGGCAGGTGGTGTACCAATGGTTATTCCTATGGGAACTCCTGACTTAGCCAAGGACTATATCAACATGATTGATAAGTTGATTTTATCAGGCGGTCAGCATGTAGACCCCAGTCTATACGGGCAAGAGCGCTTGATTGATAGTAATGATTACCTCTTGGAACGGGATGAATTTGAACTGGCTTTGATTGAGGAAGCCCTTCATCAGGGAAAACCGATTTTTGCAGTCTGCCGAGGGATGCAGTTGCTGAATGTTGCTCTAGGTGGAAGCTTGGAACAAGAGGTGGCTCATCATTGGCAAGAAGGTATTGCGGGGACATCCCATCGTTTACAAGTGAAACCTAAAAGCCGAATCGGTCAACTGTTTACCCAAGGGAGCCCTATTAATTCCTTCCATCATCAGCGTATTAAAGATTTGGCTCCAGGACTGGTGGCGACAGGTTTGGATCCTAGAGATGGTACGATAGAAGCTTATGAAAGTAGAGGGAACCAAGCTTTGTTTGGTATCCAATGGCATCCAGAATTTTTGCACAATGATTGTAAGCAACATCGAGACCTATTTCAGTATTTAGTAGATATATTTTAAGAGGGGTATCCCTCTTTTTATTATCAATACTTATAATTGCAAGGGTATTTGTTATAACGAAAAGTTATAACTTTCTATAAAAAAAGTCAATTAGTCAGAAAGAAAATTCTGTGTTAAGATAGATACAGTTCTAATTTAAGGAGATCATTTTATGAAATTAAAAAAATTGTTTAGTTTGGCAACAGCTGCTTTATCAGTAGGTGTACTTGCTGCATGTGGTAGCTCGTCTTCTAGCTCTTCATCCGATTCTTCAGCAACAACTGTTCGTGTGGGTGTGATGAGCTTGAGCGATTCTGAGCAAGCCCGTTGGGATAAAGTTCAAGAAATTCTCGGGGACGAAGTGAAGTTGGAATTCACTCAATTTACAGACTATTCACAACCAAACAAGGCAGTTGCTGAAAATGAAGTAGACATCAATGCTTTCCAACACTACAACTTCTTGAATAACTGGAATCAAGAAAATGGTGAAGACTTGGTTGCTATTGCGGATACTTATATCGCACCAATCCGTCTTTACTCAGGTACAGCTGATGGAAAAAATAAGTACACTAAAGTGGAAGAAATTCCAGATGGTGCAGAAATTGCGGTTCCAAACGACCCAACAAACGAAAGCCGTGCCCTTTACCTTCTTCAAGCAGCTGGTTTGATCAAGGTTGGTGTATCCGGTACAGAATTGGCAACTATTGCTGATATTACTGAAAACAAGAAAAACTTGAAAATTACTGAGTTGGATGCAAGCCAAACAGCAAGCTCACTTAGCTCTGTTGATGCAGCAGTTGTAAACAACACCTTCGTATTGGAAGCTGGTTTGAATTACAAAAATGCCCTTTACAAAGAGCAAAAAGATGAAAATTCAAAACAGTGGTACAACTTGATTGCAGCTCGTAGCGATTGGGAAAAATCAGAGCAAGCAGCAGCGATTAAGAAAATTATCGAAGCCTACCACACGGATGAAGTGAAAAAAGTTATTGAAGAGACTTCAGACGGTATGGATGAGCCAGTTTGGTAAAATGTAAATAGGTTGAGGACTGGGCAGAATTGTTCAGCCCTCTATCTGTTTTTATAGAGATAAGAAAAAATCTCTTAACCAAAGTCAGAAATGTGGGAGAATATTTGATTTTGGTTAGTAGATTTAATTGGTTTTCATTGAGTATGAGGAGAAAGTATGGCAGATAGTAAAGTTCAAGCATTTGAAAATGATGCGATTATTCAAACCTATTTTGAAAAGTTGAAGGTCTTGATTTCAAAGAAATCCATTTTTGCTCAGCAGATTGGTTTGCTGGATGTGGCGACTTACTTGAAAGATATGTTTGAAGAAGCTGGTGCAGAGGTTGTTTTGGATGATAGTTATGCAGCACCCTTTGTCATGGCTAGGTTTGAGGCTTCGGTTCCAGATGCGAAAACATTGATTTTCTACAATCATTATGATACAGTACCTGCAGATGTCGATCAGGTCTGGGAGAAGGGCAACCCCTTTGAATTGACCATTTCCGATGGCTATATCTATGGTCGCGGGGTGGACGATGACAAGGGCCATATCACAGCTCGTCTGTCGGCCTTGAAAAAATATCAGTCTAGACAGAATGGCCATTTACCAGTCAATGTGATTTTTATTATGGAGGGGGCAGAGGAGTCAGCTTCTGTTGACTTGGACAAATACCTTTCAAAATATAAAGAACATTTGATTGGTGCTGATTTGCTTGTCTGGGAGCAGGGGCATCGCAATAGCCTACATCAGCTAGAAATTGCTGGTGGGAATAAGGGAATTGTGACCTTCGATCTTCAGGTTAAATCAGCTGACTTGGATATTCATTCTTCCTATGGTGGTGTCATTGATTCGGCAAGCTGGTATTTATTATCAGCACTTCAATCCATGCGGGCTGCAGATGGGCAAATTCTGGTAGATGGCATTTACGAGCAGGTTCAAGAGCCAAATGAGCGTGAATTGGCCTTGGTGGAAGAATTTGCACTGGCTACCAGTCAGTCTATGACGGATATTTATGGACTAACCCTTCCAACCTTGGTAGAAGATCGTCGTGAGTTTCTGAAGCGTTTGTATTTTGAGCCATCGATTACCATTGAAGGCTTGTCAACTGGCTATCTTGGTCAAGGTGTCAAGACCATCATACCAGCTCAGGCTTCTGCTAAGATGGAAGTTCGTCTGGTACCTGGGTTGGAGCCACATGATGTATTAGATAAGATTCGACAGCATTTGGACAAACATGGTTTTGACAAAGTTGAGGTTGTCTTCACTCTAGGAGAGATGAGCTACCGAAGTGATATGTCGCACCCTGCCATTGTCAATGTGATTGAATTGGCCAAAAAATTGACACCAGAAGGAGTTGCTGTTTTGCCGACGTCACCGGGGACAGGCCCCATGCACACAGTCTTTCATGCTCTAGGTGTGCCGATTGCAGGATTTGGATTAGGAAATGCCAACAGTCGTGACCATGCAGGTGATGAAAATGTCAGCATTGCTGACTACTATAGCCATGTTGAATTAGTAGAGGAGTTAATTGCAAGTTATGAGTAAGGAAATGATTAAGCTAGATAATATTGATGTAACTTTCCAGCAGAAAAAACGGACCATCGAAGCGGTAAAGGATGTGACCATCCATATCAATCAAGGGGATATTTACGGTATCGTAGGTTATTCTGGAGCAGGGAAATCTACCCTTGTTCGAGTGATTAATTTATTGCAGGTGCCGACAGCGGGTAAAATTACTATCGATGAGGATGTAATTTACGAGGGAGAAAAGGTCACACTTACCCCAGCTCAATTGCGGAGCAAACGCCGTGAAATCGGCATGATTTTCCAGCATTTCAATCTGATGGCTCAAATGACGGCAGAAGAAAACGTAGCCTTTGCCCTTAAGCATTCGGGTTTGAGCAAGGAAGAGAAGAAAGAAAAAGTTGCTAAGTTGTTGGACTTGGTTGGGCTCTCTGACCGTGCTGAAAACTATCCAGCTCAGTTGTCTGGTGGTCAAAAACAACGTGTTGCCATTGCGCGTGCCTTGGCCAATGATCCAAAGATCTTGATTTCTGATGAGTCTACTTCAGCCTTGGATCCGAAAACAACTAAGCAGATTTTGGCACTTTTGCAGGAATTGAATGAAAAATTGGGCTTGACTATTGTTATGATTACCCATGAGATGCAGATTGTAAAAGACATTTGTAACCGTGTGGCGGTCATGCAGGATGGTCGCTTGATCGAAGAAGGTTCAGTTTTAGAAATCTTCTCTCATCCAAAGGAAGAATTGACCCAGGATTTCATCAAAACAGCAACAGGAATTGATGAGGCCTTGGTGAAAATTTACCAGCAGGATATTGTTAAGAATTTGCCTGAGAACAGTATCTTAGTTCAATTGAAATATGCTGGTTCAAATACGGATACGGCGATTGTCAATGATTTGTATAAATTCTATCAAGTATCTGCCAATATTCTTTATGGCAATATTGAAATTTTAGACCATACGCCAGTCGGTGAGATGGTGGTGATCTTATCAGGTGAACCTGGTCAGTTGCACCGTGCGATTGAGGTAGTGACGGAGGCGCGTGTGGAAGTGACGATTTTGAAAGGAGCAAATTAGATGTTAGAATGGATTCAAACGAATTTTCCAGATATTTATAAATTGGGCTGGGATGGTCAGACAGGTTGGTTAACACATTTTAATTTGACCCTCTATATGACCTTTGTTTCCTTTGCTTTTGGTGGATTTATGGGCTTGGTGTCTGGTTTATTCTTGGTTTTGACAGGTCCACGTGGGGTTATTGCCAATAAAACGGTTTATTGGATTTTGGACAAGGTGGCTTCTATCTTCCGTGCCATTCCTTTTATTATCTTGTTGGCAGCTATTGCTCCTTTGACAAAAATTATTGTTGGAAAAACCATTGGTACAGAGGCGGCTTTGGTGCCGCTCGCCCTTTCAGTCTTTCCGTTCTTTGCACGTCAGGTTGAAGTGGTCTTGTCAGAATTAGACCGTGGTGTCATTGAAGCGGCTCAGGCATCAGGTGCGACTTTCTGGGATATTGTCCTTGTCTATCTGCGTGAGGGTCTGCCTGACTTGATTCGTGTGACGACATTTGCCCTGGTTTCCTTGGTTGGCTATACAGCCATGGCAGGAGCTATCGGAGCAGGTGGTTTGGGACAGGTTGCGCTATCATACGGCTACCTACGGTATAATAATGATGTGACCTTTTTAGCAACTCTTTTGATTTTAGTTATCATCTTCGTAATCCAGTTTATTGGAGATTTCTTGACGAGAAAGATTAGTCATAGATAGTTATTTAGTTGTGTTTTTTCAAATTTTGGATAGTCCTTGACTTATTTAAAGCATTTTTATACAATAAATTTAATTAAATAAACACTGCCACCGGGTAGTCATGCAACAGCATTTTATGAACGTCGTTAGGTCTTAGAAGATGTTCATAGGGTGCTGATTTTTCTATAAAAGGAGTGAGAATATGTCACAATTTGTTGTTGATTCATCTTTTTGGAGTCTATTTCCAGATGCAAAAATTGGAGTTCTATTATTGAAAGATTATAAAACGCCGGCACAATCACCTGATGAGTTAGTGAAATTACTGGAAGAAAGCAACGGAATTGCCCAGAAATTTCTTACGGAAGATACCTTTAGTGAGAATGAGGTCATTCGTACATATCGTCAAGCCTATCAAAAATTTAAAACAAAAAAAGGCGCGCGTTCTAGTATCGAAGCACTTTTGAAACGTTCAACTAGTGACCGTCCAGTCACAACAATTTCTCCATTAGTGGACATTTATAATGCGGCGAGTTTACGTTTTGGTCTTCCATGTGGTGCTGAAGATTTAGATACATTTGTAGGAAATCTCCAACTAACGGTCACTGAGGGTGGGGATGAATTCTATCTCATTGGTGATGAAACCAATAATCCAACTTTACCAGGTGAAGTTTGCTATAAGGATGATAAAGGCGCCG
Source organism: Streptococcus sp. 2021WUSS109 (assembly GCF_044427305.1). NCBI lineage: Bacteria > Bacillati > Bacillota > Bacilli > Lactobacillales > Streptococcaceae > Streptococcus > Streptococcus sp. 2021WUSS109. The sequence continues at coordinate 25,111 of NZ_JAOTGF010000006.1, read as the reverse complement.
TTTGTCGCTGTTTCAATTGGCGCGATGGTGAGCGAACCATGATTACGGATGAGACAAAGAATGCTTTCTTGGTCATGGAGTTGGTCAATTCTGATAGAGTAGAAGATTTGGAAAATGCCCTTGATTTTATCAGTCAACACGCAGAAAAATTCTTGGGAGTAGTACCAGAAAAATATCTACTAGATTGCGATACGCCTGCAATAGCCTTGTAGGATTTGTCAGTGGGATTGTGTTCGGATAAATAGTGGTCTTTCTAGACAAATGCTGATTTTTCTGCTACAATACTAAGCATGAAAGAAGGTTGTTTCAAAAGCCTGTCTAGCGAGCTTGGGAGAGTGAAAGCCAAGCCAGTCTTGAAATAATTGGCACTTTCCCAGTCGTGACCATGTCCGACTCAATCAGAATCATACAAATGAAGTAATAAATTAGGGTGGAACCGCGTTCTCAACGCCCCTATGTCTGTTGACAGGGGAAGAGAATGTGGTTCTTTTTGTCTGCCGACCGAGTATTTCTTGTTTTTCATCTCAAGGTGAAAGACAGCTACTATAAAGAAAGGAGACCAATGTTCACCTTAGAAAATATCAATCGCGGTCATGAACAGTTTACTGGGCCTGATTTTCCCAAACTGATTGCCTATTTTAAGGACTTGGGTATGGTGGAAAATACTGTGGACATCCAGTCTGGTCAGGTTGTCTATCGTTCGAAGGCAGATCAAACTCTGGAAAAGCAGGGCTATAAAGTGACGATACCTGTTTCGGACCGAGTCAATCTGGACCAGTTTGTGACTATCTTACGCAATCATCAGGCTGGACAAACAGATTTTCTCACCTTCTGTCAAGAAACAGCAGAAGCAGGTATTTACAAGTGGGTCATTGACCTAGAAGCCATGACCTGTTCCTACATGGACAAAGCAGAGCAGGCTGTTTTTGTGGAAACCATACCGAGTGTGGAGAACTAGCAATTTTGAAATATAATAGAAAGAAGGAAAATATGTCTAAAAAGTTGACTTTCCACAGTGTCAGTGGCATAGTCTCCTTTCAGCCGAATTGCCACACGCTCATCGCTAGGGCGACTGAGCTAGACGCTGTACTAGTTCGCCTTTCCTAGCAATATCGGCTAGGAAGGCTCACGTCGCAAGAACATCGTCATCTAGTTTATCTTTTATTACGTCGTTAACTCGCTTTGCCGTACCTCAGTACTGCCTGCAGCTCGTTGCCTAGTACTAAAAGTAAACTAAAAGACTTATAATTAAAGAAAGAAGGAAGAATATGTCAAAGAAACTTACATTTCAAGAGATTATCTTGACCTTACAACAATTTTGGAATGAGCAGGGGTGCTTGCTCATGCAGGCTTATGATACGGAAAAGGGTGCGGGTACCATGAGCCCCTACACTTTCTTGCGTGCTATCGGTCCTGAGCCTTGGAATGCGGCTTATGTGGAACCTTCTCGTCGTCCTGCGGACGGTCGTTACGGAGAAAACCCAAACCGTTTGTATCAACACCACCAATTCCAAGTAGTTATGAAACCATCTCCATCTAACATCCAAGAACTCTACTTGGAATCTTTGGAGCGTTTGGGGATTAATCCTTTGGAGCATGATATTCGTTTCGTTGAGGACAACTGGGAAAACCCGTCAACAGGTTCTGCTGGTCTGGGCTGGGAAGTTTGGCTGGATGGGATGGAAATCACCCAATTTACCTACTTCCAACAGGTTGGCGGTTTGGCGACAGGTCCAGTCACAGCCGAAGTAACTTATGGTTTGGAACGTTTGGCATCCTATATCCAAGAAGTTGACTCCGTTTATGATATTGAGTGGGCTGACGGTGTCAAATACGGCGAGATCTTCATCCAGCCAGAGTATGAGCATTCAAAATACTCCTTTGAAGTATCAGACCAAGATATGCTCCTTGAAAATTTCACTAAGTTTGAAAAAGAAGCAGAGCGGGCTTTGGAAGAAGGCTTAGTTCACCCAGCTTTCGACTATGTGCTCAAATGCTCTCACACCTTTAACCTGTTGGATGCCCGTGGAGCTGTGTCTGTAACCGAGCGTGCAGGCTACATTGCCCGTATCCGTAACCTTGCCCGTGTCGTTGCCAAAACCTTTGTGGCAGAGCGGAAGAAACTCGGTTTCCCACTTTTAGACGAAGCAACACGAGCAGAATTGTTGAAGGAGGACGCAGAATAATGACAAAGAATTTACTTGTTGAACTTGGCTTGGAAGAAATTCCTGCTTATATCGTAACCCCATCCATGCACCAGTTGCGTGACCGCATGGCGACTTTTTTGACAGACAATCGCTTGGCTTTTGATAGCATCGATGTCTTTTCAACACCGCGCCGTTTGGCTGTTCGTGTCCGTGGTTTGGCAGACCAGCAGACTGATCTTACAGAAGATTTCAAGGGTCCTGCTAAGAAGATTGCCTTGGATGCAGACGGGAACTTCACTAAAGCTGCAGAAGGCTTTGTCCGTGGCAAAGGCTTGACGACAGCGGACATCGAATTCCGCGAGATCAAGGGTGAAGAGTATGTCTACGTGACCAAGCATGAAGCGGGTCAGCCAGCTAAGGCAGTCTTGGCAGGCATTCCAGAGGTCTTGAAGGCTATGACCTTCCCTGTCAGCATGAACTGGGCGTCCAACAAATTCGCCTACATCCGTCCTGTCCACACCTTGACCGTTCTCTTGGACGATGAAGCATTGGATATGGATTTCTTGGACATTACATCAGCTCGCATCAGCCGTGGTCATCGTTTCCTTGGAAATGAAACTGAGATTACAAGTGCAGATTCTTACGAGGCTGATTTGCGTGCACAGTTTGTTATCACTGATCCCGCAGAGCGTCAAAATATGATTGTCGAGCAAATCAAGGCTATCGAGGACAAACACAATGTGACAGTTGAGATTGATGAGGATTTGCTCAATGAAGTTCTCAACCTGGTCGAGTATCCAACTGCCTTCATGGGTTCTTTTGACACCAAATACTTGGAAGTGCCAGAGGAAGTTTTGGTAACTTCCATGAAAAACCACCAGCGCTACTTCGTGGTGCGTGATAAGGCTGGCAAACTCTTGCCAAACTTCATCTCTGTCCGCAACGGGAATGACCAGTACCTTGACAATGTCATCAAAGGGAATGAAAAAGTCTTGGTGGCCCGTTTGGAAGACGGCGAGTTCTTCTGGCGTGAAGACCAAAAACTCAAGATTGCTGACTTGGTGGAACGCCTCAAAGTCGTGACCTTCCATGAGAAAATCGGCTCACTTTACGAGCACATGGCACGTACCAAGGTTATCGCAGAAAAACTGGCTGACTTGGCTGGCTTGTCTGCGGATGAAAAAGCAGATGTGGCGCGTGCGGCGGACATCTACAAGTTTGACCTCTTGACAGGCATGGTTGGTGAGTTTGATGAATTGCAAGGGATTATGGGTGAGAAGTATGCCCTTCTTGCAGGGGAAAAACCTGCGGTGGCAGCGGCAATCCGTGAGCACTACTTGCCAAACTCAGCAGAAGGCGAATTGCCTGAGAGCAAGGTCGGTGCGGTCTTGGCACTGGCTGATAAATTTGATACCCTCCTATCCTTCTTCTCTGTTGGTTTGATTCCTTCTGGCTCAAACGACCCTTACGCTCTTCGTCGTGCGACACAGGGTATCGTTCGAATCTTGGAAGCCTTTGGTTGGGAAATTCCATTGGATCAGTTGATTGCGGAGCTCTACAGCTTGAACTTTGCTAGCTTGACTTATGACAACCAGTCAGCTGTGATGGACTTTATCCGTGCTCGTGTAGAGAAGATGATGGATAAGAGCATTCCGAAAGACATCCGCGAGGCTGTGCTTGCTAGCTCAACCTTTGTCGTTAGACTACAACTGGCAGCCAGCTCAGCTATTTTCCAAAAATCAAAAGAGGCTGACTACAAGGAAGCCGTGGAAAACTTGTCGCGGGTTTTCAACTTGGCTGAAAAGGCGGAGGCGACTGCGATTGACGAGGCTCTCTTTGAAAATGAGCAGGAGAAAGCCCTTGCTGCAGCAGTATCTAGCTTGGAGTTGACGGAAGACATGGCGGGCAACTTGGACAAGCTCTTTGCTCTCAGCCCAGTCATCGCGGCCTTCTTCGACAATACCATGGTTATGGCGGACGACGCAGCGGTCAAAGCCAACCGTTTGGCTCTATTGAAAGCCTTGGCGGACAAGGCAAGTGCTGTGGCGGTCTTCAATCTCTTGAATACGAAATAGAAATATTATTTATGAAAAGAAAAGATTTTGTAACATTTTTAAATCAGTTTGGTTTATCTTTTCAAGATTTTCAAAAAAGCTGGTTTAATTCACGTCAAATACAAATTGTGAACGATACGGCCATACAAGATACGAAAGAGGTACGTTATAGAAAGGTTTCTAGCTATCTTGATAGTGTATCAGATAAAGGGTTAAAATCTCTCTATTCTGAAATAGATAAGTATACTAGTAGTCCAGATGCTGATAGATTCGAACACATCAAACAAGAAATTTCTAAGAGAATTTCCATGGCAGGTAAGGGCGTCTTTCGCAAACAAACCTATGCATTAGGGCGAGGGACTAAGCTATATAGAATAGTTAGATTACCCGATGACAACAAAGAGGTTTCAACATTTAAGGAAATAGTTCCGATAAAATTTGTAAAACAATACAGATTGAATAGGGGAGATGAGCAAATGTTTTATGCTGCGTTTTCTAAGGACGTTGCAATTGCTGAAACAGGCGTTACAAATTCAGTGGATAAGTATGCATTACTTACATATGAAGTAAAATCAGATGTTGACCTGATTGCAATCGTTAGGAATTCAAACATTTTAGATCCAACAGATAAATTCACGAAATTTTATGGAGCTAAGTCTAATGAAATTTTGGTTAATATCTTCTCAAGACCAGCCAGCCCTAATGGTTCTGAATATGAACTTTCAAATTATATTAGAAGATGTAGTGAGTTTTCTTTAGATGCCGAGCATTCAGGTTGGATTTATCCGTCTGTTAAAAGTATAAATACTGATGGAATTGATTATCGGACATCTTGCGTGGCATTTCCATTAGACCATTATCTAAATGTTGTTAATCTAGATAGTGTAGAGTGGGAATTTAGTCAAGCTTGTGAAGGTATTGATTATAATTATTAGCTTTTTGAAGAAAGGTTTATTATGGAACAAGCAAAAATCGATCGCATCAACGAACTGGCTCGCAAGAAAAAGGCGGAAGGCTTGACAGAAGAGGAATTGCAGGAACAGGCAGCTCTTCGTGAGGAGTACATCGAGGGTTACCGCCGTAGCGTGCGTGCCCATATTGAAGGTATCAAGGTTGTCGATGAAGACGGCAATGATGTGACGCCTGAAAAACTCCGTCAAGTCCAACGTGAAAAAGGTTTGCACGGACGTAGCTTGGACGACCCTAATTCCTAAGAATAAGGTTGCCAAAAAAACAAGCAAAGACTAGGTTTCCTAGTCTTTTTCTGTTATACTATATCAAAAGGAGGTTTGCTATGAAAAAAGTGTGGAATTGGTTTGTTATAGGTGTTTCTGTTCTTTGTGGTTTCGCGAGTGCCATGTATTCGACTTATGGGATGGCTCAGCTGTTACCAGAAAATGATTCCTTCCATGGATTGTGGGTGTTTGGTCTAGGTTATGTCTGGTTTCTAGGTAGTTTTTACCTAACCCTCATTCTCCATGAACTGGGGCATGCTTTCTTTGGTTGGTTGACAGGTTTTGACTTGGTGGCACTTGGCTTGGGCAATCGCTTGTTGGTCAAGACTGACCAGGGCTGGAAATGGAAGAAAACCGTGATTGTGCAAGGAGCAGCGGCTCAGTATATCGGAGTCAAAAGAGACGAGAATGACCCTCGGGCAATTTTGATGTTTGCAGGTGGCCTGATTGTTCATCTCAGTCTCATCCTTATTTCTGTTTTGATTGGGTTCTTGACAGGGCATTGGAGTCTGCCCCTATCGCAAATCCTCCTCAATCTAGCCTTGTTTATCCTCAACGCCAACCCTTCTGGTATGGCGGATGGAGCTAAGATTCAGGAGTTGCGTACTCATCCTGAGTATAGCCGATTGGTTTATCAAGCGCTTAGACATACCTCTCAAGTCATGGTGGCTCCAACTGCTGCGAATTTAAGTGATTTTGTCATGGACTTGCCAATCTTGCCTGGTCATTTGCCACAGATTCACTATCTTAACTGGACGGAAGTACTGATTTTCAACGGGGAGTATCAAGAAGCCCAGGAACGCTTGGAAAAAGTGATAGCGACATCGGACAATGATTATATCGTGAAGCTGGCGAAACTTGTACTGTTAGAAGTCTATATCTTGCAAGGTTTGAATGAAGAGGCTAAGAACTTGGGTCAGGACAAACAAGTCAAGTCCTTGCTCAAATACCCTATGGGAAATTACCAAGTCCTAGCTGCTCTCTACCACCAGCGTATTACTCGAGATAGTAAAGTCTTGAAAAAATCTCTGGCTCAGGCTAAAAAAATTCTACCCAACAGTCCGCTCTTGGCTGATGAACAGGATTATTATAGCAAGCTCTTGACAGAAGTTGAGTTAGAAAGTCAATTGCCATAGTAGATTATTTTGACTTGTGTTTGCGATAAAATTTATGTTAAAATAGGGACGGAGACAAATAGATAGGGAGGTTGGTCATGAAAAAAATGATGTATGCCTTGTTGGTGCTTGCCTATGTTGCAATTGCTTATTTGTCAGTCTATATACTTCCTCATTATTATGTAGGTGCGATAATGGGAGCGGCAGGAGCTAGTATTGGTGCTAGTTACAAACAGTTCAAGGAAGTAAAAGCTTTTCCTGACAAAGCCTTGTCGGCTTATGTTAAGTGGGATAAGAAAAAGGCAAGTAGTTTGTTATTGGTCCTTCTGGGAATATTCCTTGTTGTCAGCCTTGTGCTGGAATTTAATTGGCAATATGGCTTAGCTTTTGTAGTAGCGATCAGCTATGCTATGCTTTGGAATGTCCTTCATATCCAATTCTTACGAAAATATTATTTTAAAAGGGAGTGGGAAAGAACTCGACCAGTCTAAAAAGAGTTCGTCTTCCCACCCCCGCACAGTTGATTAGGTCAGATTTGGAGTGTGAAACACGAACAAATCTGCCAATCAACCACTGCGCTGAGATGTTGACACGAACTCTGAGAAGCGAGGCTGGACTTTCTGCCCAGCCTCTTTCTTTTCTAAATACTTTGTCCAGCTTTTAATTTTTTCATAAAGATGATGGAACTTGGAATCAGGACGATGATGCTTCCGATCCAGGCGGCGGGGTTAGCAGCGGCGGTTCCATAGAAGCCGAAATACTGCATGCCGATGATGGCGACTGCTGCTCGGAAAATCAATTCTCCAAAGCCTGCTAGTGTTGGGATAAAGCCTTTGCCAAGTCCCTGAATAAAGCTACGAAGAATAAAGAGGGAAGCAACAATCCAGTAACAAGAGCCGTTAATGATGTAGTAAACAAGAGCCAAGTTCAGCACTGTTTGACTGGCATTTGGCAGAAAGAGACCAGAGAAGAAGCGATTGCCCAAGATGAGAATGACCGCAAATACAATGGCCCAAGCAATGCTGAGTAGTAATGAGTGGCGCACTCCTTCTCGAATACGGTCATAGAGCTTGGCACCGTAGTTCTGAGCAGTAAAGGTTGCGATAGCCAAACCCAGATTGACCATGGGCAGCATAGCCAACTGGTCAGTACGAAGGGCAATGGCCTGGGCGGCGATTGCGTCTGTTCCTAGTTGGTTAACCATAAACTGCAAGGTCATGGCTCCGATGGCGATAATACTGGCTTGAAATCCCATTGGAAAAGCAAGCTGGGCATGTTTCTTGAGATTACCTCTATCCAATTTTAAATCAGCTAGTCCGATATGATAGTGAGGTACCTTGTGGATAATGTAAAAAATAAGAAAGAGGACCGAACAGGCTTGGGCAAGGATAGTTGCAAAGCCAGCTCCGAAAACGCCCCAGTTCATAACTAAGATAAAGAAAAAATCCAGACCGATATTGATAAAACAAGCGATAACTAGAGCCAGTAGAGGTGTTTTAGAGTTTCCGAGACTGCGTAGGGCTGAAGACAGGAAATTATAAAAAATAGTAAAGGTCAATCCTCCAAACATGGCCGTTAGAAAGGCATGGGAGTGGTCGATGATACTCACAGGCGTTTGCATTAAGACCAAGATAGGTTTCAAAAAAGCTAAGGCTGAGACTGTTAGTAAAAGGCTGATGAGGGAAGCGTAGAAGAGTCCGTGGACAAAAGATTTTTTAAGCCCCTCTAAGTCGCCAGCTCCAAAGCGTTGGGCAGAAATAATGGTTAATCCATTGGTAACACCTTGGGCAAAACCGATGATTAAAAAAATCAGGCTGGCTGTCGAACCGACACTTGCAAAGGCGTCCTTTCCCAAAGTATGCCCCACAATCATGGAATCAGCAAAATTATAGGCCAGTTGAAAAAAAGATCCAATCAACAAGGGAATAGCGAATTGTAAGATGACCGCAATCGGCTTTCCTTTGGTTAAATCATTCATAACGTCTCCTTTTGACAGATGATAAGCCCACTAGATAAATGATAGTCTAGTAGGCTTTCTAGGGATAAAATATTTCTCCTGAAAACGGAGTATAGGGCGTAAATTTGTTATTTATACTCTTCGAAAATCAAAATCAGACGTTGTTGACTTGATTTGATGAGTGAAAGGCTCCAGTGGAGCCTTTCAGCCTGTTACCTTGAAACAAAATGGTAACAGGGTTCTATCTGCGTAAGTAGTAACGAACTACGTTCGCCCTATCTCCAACCTCCAAAGGTTCCCCAAACCTTTGGAGCTAGTCTGTTTTTGATTTTCATTGAGTATTAATTTGTCAGTTCTTCAAAATGATCGACAGTATTATGGTCTGTTACTGCTAAGATGAGTTCGTCAGATTTGAAGACATAGTCAGGAGTCAGTTGGATGTTTAATTCCTGATTTTCGCAACTTCGGTAACCGATGATATTGAGTTTATAATGTTGGCGGAGTTTTAATTCGCCGAGTGTTTTTCCAATCCATTTTACTGGCGGGTGAAACTCGACAATGGAAACATTGCCTTCGAGCTCAAAGAGGCTGGTTGTATCGCGGTGGAGTAGTTGTTTTGCTAGAGAAATACCTGTTTCACGTTCAGGAGAAATAACCTTATCGGCACCGACACGAAGAAGGACTTCTTTCGCAGTTGTTCCTTTGACTTTGACAATGACCATAGGAACACCTAGAACTTTGCTATGCATGACAGCCAGAACACTGGATTCCAAGTTTTCGCCAGTAGCTACAACAACAGCATCGCAGTTACCGATTCCTGCTGCACGTAGGAGCGATCGATCGGTGATGTCTCCGACAATACCGCGCGTGAGAATAGGTTCTAGATGATTGATACGTTGCTCATGATTATCAATAGCAATGATATTGCAATCGTAATTGTGTAATGTTTTTGCAATGGTAGTACCAAAAACTCCCAAGCCGAGAATTCCGATAGTATAGTTTGGCATGATTTCTCCTTTTAAACAAGCATAGATGATTTTGCGTATTGAAGACTTTCGGTTTTAGATAATTTTCGAACAGAAAGGCTTGCGAGAATAGATAGTGGACCGATACGGCCGAAGAACATGAGCGCCATAATGACTGCTTGACCGGCCATGGTTAGGCTTGGAGTCAGATTTGCTGTAACACCCACAGTGGCTAATGCTGACATGACCTCGAACATTAAAAATAGAAGTGGTTGTCGGTCATCTGTTAAGGCAAGTGCGAAGAGTCCTATGATAAACATAAGCAGGAAGACTGAGAATGTCGCAAAAGCTTTGCGGATGCTGAGGTTATCAATGGTTCGTCCCATAAAGTTGGTATGAGGGAGACCGAGAATTTCACTACGAGCATAGAGCACTAAGGTTAGGAAGGCGGTTATTTTAATACCGCCGGCTGTTCCACCTGGGGCTCCGCCAAGCATCATCTGAAAGATATAGAGCAAGAGGGTGATTGGTTCAGCCTTCGTGTAGTCGATACTGGCAAAACCAGCGGTTCGCATGGTGACCGTCTGGAAAAAGCTGGCTAATAATTTATGACCAAATGATAGTTGCCCGATAGTAGAAGGGTTATTCCATTCGGTGAGTAAGGTAGTCAGAGTTCCGAGGGTTAGTATAATGGCTGTTAGGCCTAGAACAATCTTTGTATGGAACCCTAGTTTTCGTAGGCTACGTTTTTGCCCGATTTGTGTCTGAAGGTCAAACCAAACCGAGAATCCAAGACCTCCCATAATAATGAGACTGGCTAATGTTATGTTGATTAGAGGATTATCTACATAGCGCATGATGCTAGTTGCGCCAAAATTATCAAAACCAGCATTACAAAAGGCTGATATAGCTACGAAAATCGAGGTAAATAAACCTCTTGCCCATCCAAATTCAGGTACAAAATGAAAGGACAGTAAGAGGGCTCCAAAGGCTTCGACCGCCAAGGTAAAACCAAAAGCTGATTTGAGGAAGTTACGAAAATATTTTGTGTCAGATCGGTTTAGAGCCTCTTGTAAGGTCGCCATATTGATGAAATTCATTTTACGACCACCGCGTAGAGCGAAGAGACCGATAAATCCTATCAAGCTCAAACCACCAATTTGGATTAACATCATACAGATAATCTGTCCAAAAGTAGAATAGGTTTCAGCAACGGCTTTGGTAAATAGCCCTGTCACACAAACCATGGAGACAGATGTGAAGAGATGATCCCAATAACTTGCTGTAGAGGTGCTAATTTGTGAGATGGGAAGACTTAGTAAAATTGATCCAGTCAGAATCACGAATAAGAAACTGATAATGATTCGCTGACTGGGAGAAAGTTTGATCCTAAATGGTGACATAATTCTACCTTTTCTCAAAAAAATAAAAGATGAAGATATTGTAGCACAAAAGAAAGAAAATGTACGACTAAAACACGCAAAGAACCTGATTTTTTTCTCTTCTTGAAAGCTTCATTATTTTTTATTACCATGGATTTTATAAGTGGTGTTTATATGAGGTGGCTCATTATATTTGTGACACCAGGATTATGGGGGAATTATTATGGACAATGAAAAAGTGGTGCGGACCATAAAAAGAATCTCCTTAGTTGACCTAGGGAGATTTATTTCCATTCTGCTAAGACTTGTTGATGATAGTGACGTAAAGGTCCGACCTTTTGGAGGAGGTAGGTAGCAGCCAGTCCGACCAATAAGCCTGATAAAATTCCTGTAAAAGCGAGGATTGGTAGGTAGTTCAGTACATAGAAAGAACGGGCGATGGTAGCAAAAACAAGAAGCTGACCAAGATTGTGCAACATCCCGCCCAAAATAGAAATTCCAATAGGACTGACACGGTTTGGACCGAGCTGCTTGGCAGAGAGCATTCCTACATAACTCAAAGTAGTTCCGGCAAAGCCATAGAGGAAGGTTGAAAAGGTGCCTCCCAGAAAGGTTGAGATGAGCAAGCGTAGTGCGACAACCTTTAGGCTATCCTTTGTAGGGAGGGTAAAAATAGCAATTAAGCTAATCAAATTTCCCAGTCCTAGCTTGGCGCCTGGAGCAAAAGCAAATGGGGGGGTGATGAGTCGTTCAATCAAAGAAATGACAACTGCCTGAGCTGCTAGCATCGTAATAAAGTTAAGTGTTTGACGTTTAGAATTCATGGGTGTAGAGAAAAAACTCTTTCTAGTCGATTATCTATTTTACTATCATACTTGTTTTTGTTCACTATGGCAAGTTTTGTTTGTGTATATTACTAATTATTGAAATTTGCTTGTCAACTATCTTGGAATACGATATAATGGAAACATGTAATTTGTTTTGATTTTCACAAGGAGGAAACATTGTGACGAAAAATATTGTGATTGTCGGTGCTGGTTATGCGGGGATTGCAGCAGCTCGATTGCTAGGAAAAACTTTTAAAAAGGATCAAGATGTAACAGTTACCTTGATTGATAAGAACTCTTTCCATACCTATATGACAGAGTTGCATGAAGTTGCGGCTGGGCGTGTGGAAGCCAATGCAATCAAGTATGACCTTCAACGTATCTTCAAAAAATATCCAAAGGTTCAATTGGTAACAGACAAGGTTGTTGAGATTGACTACGATAAGAAACAAGTAGTTGCGGAACACCAAACTCTGGATTTTGCTTACCTGCTCCTTGCAATGGGTGGTGAGGCTAATGACTTTGGTGTGAAAGGTGTTAAAGAACACGGTTTTACACTTTGGTCTATCGAAGCAGCAGAACGTTTGCATGACCACATGATTGATGCTTGCTATCGTGCCATGCGTGAGCATGATGAAGCCAAACGTCGCGCTCTTTTAACCTTTACCGTTATCGGTGCTGGCTTCACAGGTATTGAGATGATTGGTGAGTTGATTGACTGGGTACCAATTTTGGCGCGTGAGTTCAAGTTGGATCCAAAAGAATTCTCACTTAAGGTTGTTGAGGCAACGCCAAATATCTTGGCTATGGTTACTGAAAAAGAGCAAGTCAAGGCTCGCAAATACCTTGAGAAAAAAGGTGTTGAATTGGTTCTTGGCGATGGTGTAGCAAGTGTACAAGAAGATAGCTTGACACTTTCATCAGGTCGTCAAATTCCTACCTATACCTCTATTTGGACAGCTGGTGTTCAAGCCAATACAGACGCAAGTGAATTTGGTATTGAAAAAGCACGTGCAGGTCGTTTGGTAGCCAATGAGTTCATGGAAGCGAAAGGCAAGGAAAATGTCTATGTAGCTGGCGACTTGGTTTACTTTGAAGAATCAGAAGGAAAACCAACTCCACAGATTGTACAAGCAGCTGAACAGACAGGTCATACTGCGGCAAGTAATATTATTGCAGCAATCAAGGGTGGCGAAAAACATAGCTACAAAGGTAAATATGATGGGTTTATGGTATCTATTGGAGCACGCTACGGTGTAGCCTTCTTGATGGACAAATACCACATGTCAGGCTTTATGGCAATGGCTGTCAAACACATGGTAAACCTACTCTACTTCTTTACCATCCGTAGTTTCTTCTACATGGGTTCTTATGTTCGTCATGAATTCTTTGACATTCAGAATAAGCGAAACATTTTTGGCGGTCATACTTCAGGCAAAGGAAATCTTCTCTGGTCTGTGCCAATGCGTGTCCTTTATGGTTCAGTATGGCTCTACGAAGGTATCAAGAAAGCCTTTGGTCTATTTGGAACAACATCATGGTTTGGGGATCAAGTTGTCTTCCCATTCCCTTGGTTAGCTGATCCAGTATCTGGTGCATCTGCTGCTGAGGCGGTTTCAAGTGCTTCACAAGCGGCAACTGCTGCGGCAGAAGCAGCTGAACCAATTTTTGGTTTGAGCTATGCCTATGGTGAAGCACCGATGGCTGTTTTGGACAAAATGCCTGATTGGTTTGCTACTATCATGGAATTTATGATGCCAAACCAAGAAGTAGCACTCTTTATGCAAAAATTTATGACAGTAGCAGAAATCGGTATTGGTCTGGCTTTGATTGCTGGTGCCTTTGTATGGATTGTATCTGCTGCAACCGTTGCTTTGGTAGTTATGTTCAGCCTGTCAGGCATGTTCTACTGGGTAAATATTTGGTTCATCCCGGCAGCTATTTCTCTTATGAATGGTGCGGGTAGAGCCTTCGGTCTAGACTACTGGATTATGCCATGGTTGGGTCGTTTCCTAGACAAGAAGATTTATGGAAAGCCGAAGCATATTTACCATATCAAGGATAAAAAATAAAGGAAATATAGAAAGTTAGTGGTACATCAAATTTGGAATACCTATCCTGAGATTGAGAGGGGACTTGAAGAGGTAAAATCCATCATCTTATCTGAGATGATGGTCCTGCATCCAGCAGTTACAGCGAAGATTGTTGAATATGTAGAGGCGCCAGGGAAATACCTGCGTGCCGGCCTCTGTCTGCTCTTTGCACAAATGACGGAAGGAAAGATTAGTCGTTCAAAGCTATATTTTGCTGCCCATTTAGAAGTCCTGCATCTAGCGACTCTTATTCATGACGATGTGATTGATGGCGCGGATAAACGGCGGGGAGTCACGGCGGCTCATCAACAATTTTCGAATCGAATCGCTATCTACACGGGTGATTATCTTCTGGCCTACTCAGGTCGCTTGCTTGGAAAAGGTCTTCGTTTACTAGATGTGACGCAAGATGATTTGGATTTGGGCAATGATAAGCTGATGGAAACAATTCTTCGAGGGGAATTATCTCAGTTACTCAATCAATTTGATGCCAATATGACTATGAAAGCCTATCTCAAGCAAATTCAAGGAAAAACAGCTTTTCTATTTGGACTTGCCTGTCAGTTGGGGAGCTTTGTACCAGGCCAATCTAGGAAAGACAGTAGCATGGCTTTTCGGTCTGGGCAAGCACTTGGCATGGCCTTTCAGCTACGAGATGACTTAATTGACTACCAGCTGGATGTGGCAGAATCAGGAAAACCTAGATTGCAAGATATTCAAAACGGTATCTATACTGCACCGCTACTTTTTGCCATGCGAGAAGACAAGTCTATCCAGCAGCAATTGCGGGCTTATATTCAATCCCCTACAGCAGAAGGGTTGGAAAGTCTTACAGATAGGATTTTTGCAACACATGCTATTGTCAAAACAGAGAAACTGATTGTTAGCTATTTGGAAAAAATGATGAGTTTTGCAGATAGAATACCACAGTTATCGACTGCATCTATGCAAAATTTGGTGGCAATAGTTTTTAGTCATTATTTTTAAAAAATAACTAGACATTTTCTCTAATTAGGTATATCATTATAAATATAAAACTATTTACTTTACAAAAGGAGTATTGTTATGAAAACAACTAAAGTTGTGTTGAAAAGTTTGGTAGTTCTTGGTGCGGTATTTGCACTCGCAGCTTGCGGGTCTAAACAAGAATCTACTTCAACTTCATCTTCAACTAAAGAAACAGTAGTATTGAAAGATGGTACTTATAAAGCTGAGTCAAGCAAAGACGATTATGGCTACAAAATTGTTCACACATTGACTGTTAAAGATGGAAAAATTAGTGAGTCAAAATTTGACTACGAAGCGGAAGATGGAAGTCTTAAATCAGCAAATGAAGAGTACAACAAAAAAATGAAAGATAAAGCTGGAGTTTCTGCCGGTGAAGCAATTGAACAACTCAATGCAGCTTTGGTTGAGAAACAAGAACTCTCAGCTGTTGAAGTTGTATCAGGTGCAACTCATACTTCTGAAGACTTCAAGAAGAGTGCAGAAGCCCTTCTTGCAGCAGCTGCTGAAGGAAAAACAGAAACTGTAAAACTTGACTAATTAAGTCTATACAGAAAAGACACAGTCGCACTTGTTTGGCTACTGTGTCTTCTTATTTTTTGGGGAAGGTAAAATCAGTGAAAAAAATTGCAAGTCTATTGTTCGTGGGCCTACTGATGGTTTTGCTTGTTGCCTGTGGTGGTAAACAAAACGAGAGTTTATCTGTTGTGAAAACTCCGTTGACTCGTAGTGAAAGCTTACTTCACACAGTAGTGCAATTGAGCATTTATCATGAAAATCAGGAAGAAGCGATGGATGAAGCTGTCTCCTATATCAAGGAGATGGAAAGTCTGTTGTCCACAAACTTGGAAGGGGCAGATGTCTACCGTATCAATCAGGCAGCAGGAAAAGAAGCAGTCAAGGTGGATGAACGTACCTTTGAAGTAATTGAAACAGCTATTGACATGAGTAAAGAAAGTCAGGGGTTATTTGACATTTCCATTGGAGCTGTGAGCAATCTGTGGAAAATTGGAGATGAGGATGCACGTAAGCCGAGTGATGAAGAAATCAAAGCTGCTCTGCCATTTATCAATTATAAAGACATTACTTTAGATAAGGAGAAGAAGACCGTCTTTATCAAAGAAGGAATGACGCTAGAATTAGGAGCCATTTCCAAAGGTTACATTGCAGATAAGGTTAGAGAATTGTTTGCCAGCAAAGGGATTACGACAGCTATCATCAATCTAGGCGGGAATGTGGTGGTTATGGGGGATTCGCCAACGACGCAAAATGGTTGGAATGTTGGAGTTCAAGACCCAGACCAAGTGCGTGGTGCAACGGTTGGTTCTGTTCCTGGGACACATGATTCGGTTGTTACCTCAGGTATTTATGAGCGCTACTTAGAGGTGGACGGTGTCAAATATCACCATATTCTTGATCCCAAAACTGGCTATCCTGTGGAAAATGATATCTCAGGTGTGACAGTCTTTTCCAAAACATCTATCCAAGGAGATGCCTTATCCACAACTCTCTTCTTACTAGGTGTGGAAAAAGGTCTTGACTTTATCAATCAGATTGACGGTGTAGAAGCTGTTTTCATCGATAAGGAGCAGGGTGTTCATCTGAGTGATGGCTTGAAAGAAAGCTTTGAATTAACGAATGAGGAGTATCATCTTGTCAATGAATAAATCAACTAAAGGGCTCAGTTTGCCTGTATTTCTAGAATTTGTTGAACTTAAAACTAAAGTTGCCAGTGTTTTTCCGATGACCCTGGGGATTTTATGGAGCCTGTATCGCTATCAAGTTTTCAATTGGCTCAACACACTTTTGTTCATTATTGCCGTTCTTAGCTTTGACATGTGTACAACTGCCATCAACAATAGCATGGACTACCACAAGGCCAAGGATGAAACCTATCGTCAGGAAAGCAATGTGATTGGAAAATTCTCTCTAGATTTTCGACAGATGATTGGAATTGTCCTTGCCCTACTTGTTTTTTCTCTATTGGTTTCATTACTCCTTGTATGGCGGACCAGTTGGCTCCTCCTACCGATGGGGGCTCTCTGTTTCCTCATTGGTATCTTTTACACCTTTGGCCCTATTCCACTTTCGAGAATGCCACTGGGTGAAGTTTTCTCTGGAGTAACTATGGGATTTGGGATTTTTTTTCTTGCTGTATTTATTCAGCAACCAGATTTGCTACTGACCAGCCAAGTGAGCGGCCAGTGGATGACCTTGCAATTCTCTTGGACAAAAATAATAGAAATTATTTTCATGTCCATTCCTCTGGTAACCTTGATTGCTAATATCATGTTGGCCAACAATACCTGTGATTTAGAAGAAGATATTCGCAACCATCGTTATACTCTGGTTTACTATATTGGCAAGAAAAATGCTCTTAAATTGTATTTTGTCTTGGCAAGTTTACCATGGTTGTTGTGGATAATCTACTGTCTGACTGGATTCTTACCAATCTGGGCACTGATCGGTTTAATCGGTGTTTGGCCTGCCTATAAGAATTTAGAAAAATTCTTAAAAAAACAAGTCAAACGGGAAACCTTTATCGAGGCAGTAAAGAGTTTTGTACTCTTTGCACTGCTATATGTGGTGATACTTGCTTTAGCACTTATTTTCTAAAAAGGAAAGACACAGTCGTTCATCAGGCTGTGTCTTCTTTCTTATAGTGGCAAAATAAGTTCTTCTTCATCAGTGCTTTCTCCACCGACGGATTTGATTTCAATCAAGAGGTTATGTGGCAGGCAGACGGAGAGTTGACCTGGCTGGCTAATCCAGCTGGTCATAACGGCAATTTGGTCTGGGCTATTGTCTTCCTTGACACGAATGCGTTCGCCATCAACTTCAATGATATTGTATTGCCCTTTATTGGGATAGTAGGTCTTTTCTTGATGGGGTGTGTCCTTTGATAATTCAAATTGGTCGACCACCTCACCATTGATGCGGACATAGGCAATTGTTTTTGCCTCATTTGCATCTGTTGTCAGATGTGTGTAGGTAAAAATTGCTGGAAGAAAGGATAAAACTAGGGTGAATCCGATTAAGATATAATCAAATAGTTTGAGTTGTTTGAGAATGGATTTGATAGTCATATGTAGTCTATTTTATAGAAAAAATCCTACTTTGTAAAATGTTGGATGCAGACTACTTTTTCAATTGTCCATTAAAGAGCAGGAGAGTAAATATTCCCCAAAATCCAGCTAGGAGCGGTTTGATTTGTCCAGTGAAAAATCCAATGGAGAAAGTTAGGGCAAAGCCTGCAAAGAGAAACCAGAGCAATGGTTTACGATAAAGATAGATAGCTTTTTGGACAGCATTTGCTTCTGGACTGGTAGTTTTCCGATCACTATTCAAAATTGGAAGTATAGTGAACAGTAAGATAAGGATTGGTGGGGCGTCCCCAGTCAGAAAACTGTGGATAAACAAGCCACAAATGGTCGCATAGGCGAGAACAAACAAGGAAAGGACTAATTTTGTGTTGAAGTTGTTCATCTATATTCCTCCTTTTTGAAATACAGTCGATAAAGAATAGCAAGAGCAAATCCAGCAGGAAGTATGAGGGCAAGTGGTTTGACATGCCCTAGCCAAATGCCTACGGAATAGGTCAAGGTCATGGCAAACAGGGCAAAGACGGCTTGGATGATAAAGTAGTGTTTTTCTTCGGCTGTTTTATAGGATTTGATGATTTGAATGGTCGGTAGCATGAGCAAGAAGGAATCGCTAATCGGCTCATTGACCATGTAAGAGTAGATGAAGAAGGCAGAAAATAATCCATAAAATAGAACAAAAAATCGACAGGTTTGTTTGGGTGTAAAAGGTTTATTCATGATGGTAGCTCCTTATTTTTTCTTAGTAGTTTCTGCTTCCAGTTTATGCAGATAGGCAAAGGCAGACAGGGCAATGCTAGCAAAGATACCCATCGTGCCACCGAATAGGAGGGATTTTGTATGCAAGATTGAGGCCGTTAGGGGAAGATTGAGGCTAAAGAGGTCTGCTACTCCAGCAAAAATTGTCGAAAGCAGTGCAACTCCCAGTCCCCAAAGAATTGGGTTAAGGGACCGACCTTGTCTTTCCTCAGGGCTAAGCTCATCCGAGTCATATTGGGGCAAGTCAGCATGGAGGGTCTGCATATTGACGATACCTAGCAAGATAAAGCTAAAGAGAGCAATGATCATTGGATAATAGTTGGCAACCTCCACAGGATAGCGGATAGCTAGGAAGTAGGCGACAGCATTTCCAAGAGCTAGGAAGTAGAAGTGGTAGATAAAGGCTATTCCCCCAATCTCATCGGCCTTAGTCCGTCGGTACTCGTCTAAAGGACCACGGATACCATAGAAGTGTCGTATCATATTTTTGATCCACTTAGGTTCTTCTTTGGAAATAGCAGAGCTGACAGTTAGTTTTTCTGCCTTTTTCATGCGCTTGCGTAACATGATTTCAAGAGCAATGCCTGTGAAAACTCCACCTAGACAGGCTGCTAGAAATTTTCGGAGGTCAAATAGGTGGTCGAGAGGATTGAGCCCATCCATCCAGGCCCCAAAAACAACCACCCAAATGTACATAACGGTAGTGAAATAGAGGGCGAATTTGATACTTGCTCCCTTGAGTTGTTTCTGTTCCTTGGTAGTCAGTTCTTCTACATCTAAACTGTCCACTTGGCTGTGACGCATCTTGGATGTCATATACATACTGGCGGAAAGAGTGGATAGGAATAGAGCCGTTGGGTAGCCATAGGCAACGACTTCTGAGTAGCGTTTGGATAGAGCGAGTGCCAGTAGGGTAAGAGCCATGGTGCCCCAAAAGAGAAGGATAAAGCAGGTATTGCCTAGTCGGAAGGCTTCTTGTTTGCGGTATTCATCAAGGGGACCAGCGATACCGTAAAATCGTTTGATCAATTTATCTTGAAAGGTTTCCTTTTTCATAAGCAGCTCCTTATTTTTGATCGAACAATGGTAAGATGTAAACAAAGCCTAAGAAGTAGATGGTCCCAGCAATCAGCAATTGTAGCCAAAATTTTGCTTGGCTGATGGTGTGCAAGATTTCTGCTCCGCTATTGCCCCAAAGCTGAAAGAGGACGAAGAGCGGGATAAATATAAGAGTAGAGATAAGAGCTTTGCGTGTGTTCTTTTTCATGGTAATTTTTCCTTTCTATTCATTCCAAAAGAGGCTGTTGAGGTCAGTCTGTAAAGCTTTGGCTAGGTTGATACAGAGGTCTAGCGAGGGGTTGTACTTGTTGTTTTCAATCATATTGATGGTCTGCCTGGATACGCCGATGGCCTTGGCTAGATCCAACTGGGAAATCCCCAGCAGTAGGCGGTAGTCTTTGACACGGTTCATGTGCCCTCCTTTCTGTGTCAATTATATCTGACACAATTGTCTAAAAATGAGAGGATAGGTTGACTATCCTTTTAAATTGTTGTCAATTATATCCGACATATAACTGTAAAAAAATGTGGGAGACCTCCCTGTTGATGTCAACTATACTTGACATTTATCTATAATGTTATTATAAACCTATCCAAAAATGTTGTCAACTATATTTGACAGTTTTTTTGTAAAAAGTTTGCAACAACTTTTTATTTTAATTTGTGGTACAATAGAAAAGATATGACCAAGGAATTTAATCACACAACTGTTCTCTTGCATGAGACAGTCGATATGTTAGACATCAAACCAAATGGAATTTATGTAGATGCAACGCTGGGTGGAGCAGGGCATAGCGAATACCTGCTCAGTCAGTTGACAGATGGTGGGCATCTCTATGCCTTTGACCAGGATCAGACGGCCATTGACCATGCCCAAATCCGCTTGGCAGCCTACATTGAAAAGGGACAAGTCACTTTTATCAGGGACAACTTTCGCAATCTCAAGACTCGCTTGGCGGAGCTAGGTGTAACAGAGATTGATGGGATTTGTTATGATTTAGGAGTATCTAGTCCACAGTTAGACGAACGAGAGCGAGGTTTTTCCTATAAGCAGGACGCACCATTGGACATGCGGATGAATCGAGATGGTCAGTTGACGGCATATGATGTGGTCAATACATATGACTACCATGATTTGGTGCGGATTTTCTTCAAATATGGTGAGGATAAATTTTCCAAGCAGATTGCTCGTAAGATTGAACAGGCGCGTGCTGTCAAGCCCATTGAAACAACAACTGAGTTGGCAGAGCTGATCAAATCTGCCAAGCCAGCCAAGGAGCTTAAGAAGAAGGGACATCCTGCCAAGCAGATTTTCCAAGCTATTCGGATTGAGGTCAACGATGAGTTGGGAGCAGCAGATGAATCTATCCAACAGGCTATTGATTTGCTAGCGCTGGATGGCCGTATTTCAGTCATTACCTTCCATTCCTTGGAAGATCGTCTGACCAAACAACTCTTTAAGGAAGCCAGTACGATTGATGTTCCAAAAGGCTTGCCGTTTATTCCAGATGATTTGAAAGCGCCGCTTGAACTGGTTAATCGCAAACCAATCTTACCCAGTCAGGAAGAATTGGAAGCCAACAATCGAGCACATTCAGCCAAATTGCGTGTAGCTAAAAAGGTTCATAAATAGGAGAGATTTATGGCACAAGAAAAACGTAGAGAAGCAACCATGCGTGTAATTGGTGATAAAATCAAGACTTTTACTCGCGTTGAAAAAGCCTTCTATTCAAGTATTGTGATTTCAGGTCTTGCATTGGCTGTAGGTATCATATTTATGCAAGCAAGACTTTTACAAGTCCAATCTGATTTAGCTAAAGTAAATCAAGATATCAATCAAAAACAGATTGAAATCAATGATTCTAAACAAGCTATAAACGAGTTGACACGCTCGGCTCGCTTGATGGAAATCGCTGAGAAAGCAGGATTATCATTTAATAATGACAATATTGGAGTAGCGGAATAATGTCCCAAAGAAACAATAAATTTTTAAAATATATCTTGAGAAATCGATATGTTCCATCAAAAAATCGTCGGAGAGTAGGTCAGCATTTACTTCTCTTGACGGTTTTCATCTTTTTTCTTTTTTTGAGTAATTTTGCGCTCATTATTGGAACGGATAGTAAAGCAGGTGTGTCGCTTTCTGAGAGGGCAGATGCTGTTCATCAACAAGAAGTGACTGTACAAGCGAGGCGTGGTACAATTTATGATCGAACCGGAATTCCAATTGCAGAAGATTCTACCACCTACACAATCTATGCAATTATAGACACAGATTATGTTTCAGAATTTAAAGAAGTCTTGTATGTTGAAGCAACACAATTTAGCAAGGTTGCAGAAATACTAAATAAGTACCTTGGTATGGAGACAGACTATGTCAATCAGCAATTAAATCAACCAGAATTAAAACAAGTCTATTTTGGTACACTAGGGAAGAATATTTCTTACAGTACAATGTCTAGTATCCAAGAGGAGATGAAGACCGCGGGTATAAAGGGGATTGCCTTTAATGCCAGTCCAGGACGAATGTATCCAAATGGAAATTTTGCTTCAATTTTCGTGGGGTTGGCTAACCCGGTTGAAAACAAGGATGGTAGTCATAGTTTACAGGGTGTGAGCGGTATGGAATACTACCTTAATGATATTTTGGCAGGTCAAGATGGTAAAGTACTTTATGAGAAAGATAGCCAGGGGCGGATTTTACCAGGTACTGAAAATGTAGAACAAGAAACTGTAAATGGCCAAGATGTATATACAACCATTTCGGCAGATTTACAACGCTCCTTAGAAACCAATATGAATACATTCTTTGATACGGCAAAAGGTAAGTATGCAAACGCAACACTTGTTTCTGCCAAAACAGGAGAAATTTTAGCGACCACACAACGTCCAAGTTATGATTCGGATACCAAAGAAGGACTTGGTGAGGAAGGTTTGCTAGAGCGTTCGTTACTTTACCAAGAAGCCTTTGAGCCGGGATCAACCATGAAGGTTTTGACAGTAGCTTCTGCAATTGATAATGGTACATTTGATCCAAATGCATATTACACAAATAATGAATACGTAATTGCAGACGCAAAAATCAATGACTGGACTTTAAACGCTGGCCAATCAGCTGTTACGTTAAATTTTGCTCAGGGTTTTTCACTCTCAAGTAACGTCGGAATGACTTTGTTACAACAAGAAATGGGTGACGAAAAATGGCTAAATTACCTGACAAAATTTCGTTATGGCTATCCAACGCGTTTCGGAATGGGAGATGAAGCACCCGGCTTAGTTCCGGAAGACAATATTGTCACAATCGCAATGTCAACTTTTGGTCAAGGTATTTCGGCTAACCAAGCTCAAATGCTTCGTAGTTTTTCGGCAATTGCTAATAATGGTATCATGTTAGAGCCAAAATTTATTTCAGCCCTTTATAATCCGAATACAGATTCAGCTAGACTTTCTTCAAAAGAAGAAGTTGGAAATCCAGTCTCAGAGCAGGCGGCAGATGCTACCTTAGGGTATATGATAAATGTTGGAACGGACCCAGTCTTTGGTACCTTATATTCTCACGATTTACAAGGACCGGCTATTCAGGTTGAAGGCTATGATATTGCGATGAAATCAGGTTCAGCCGAAATCGCAAGTGAGGATGGTCAAGGTTATATTAAGGATGCATACACTAACTCAGTTGTAGCAATGATTCCCGCAGAAGATCCTGAATTTATCATGTATGTGACCATTCGCCAACCGGAAGTATTAAATGTCCTGTCTTGGCGTGACATTGTCAGTCCTACATTGAAAGAAGCGATGCTGTTGAAAGACAATTTGAATCTGGATTCACCTGCACCAGCATTGGCCCAGGTCGCTAATGAGACAGAGTATCAATTGCCAGACCTCATTGGTAAGGCACCAGGCGAGTCGGCTGAGGAACTTCGCCGTCAATTAGTTCAACCAGTTATCCTTGGAAACGGTGCTGAAATTAAAAAAGTTTCAGTCGAAAAGGGAAGTAACGTAATCGCCAACCAACAGGTTCTACTCTTGACAAATAAATTCGAAGAAATGCCAGACCTGTACGCAATCACCAAAGAGAATATGGATATATTTGCTGAATGGACTGGTATCGAAGTGACCTATAAAGGAACGGGTTCAAAAGTAGTCGACCAAAGTGTAGAGGTCGGTACCGCTTTGAATAAAACCAAGAAAATAACAATAACCTTAGGAGACTAACATGCAATTCGCACTTATGTCGGGATTGGTAGCTTTTCTAGCAACCGTTCTCTTAATCCCACGATTTATTACATTTTATCAAGCCAAACGCATCGAGGGCCAACAGATGCACGAAGATGTGAAACAACATCAGTTTAAGGCAGGCACGCCAACAATGGGGGGAACCGTTTTTCTCGTTGTTGCGATTCTTGTCAGCTTGTTGTTTGCAACGGCCTTTCAACTGTTGACGGGTGGTGTCCTTGCCATCCTCTTCATCCTTGCCCTTTATGGTGTAGTAGGATTTTTGGATGACTTTTTAAAAATTTTCCGTAAAATAAATGAAGGTCTTAATCCTAAACAAAAGCTTGCTCTACAAATTTTAGGAGGGATTGTCTTCTACTTTGTTCACGTAAGAGGAGCAGGTGGCGGAGAATTGAATGTATTTGGTCACATGATACATTTGGGAGTTCTCTATTTCCCATTTGTTCTGTTCTGGCTGGTCGGTTTTTCAAATGCAGTTAATTTGACAGATGGTATTGATGGATTGGCTTCTATCTCAGTTGTTATAAGCCTTCTAGCTTACTCTGTCATCGCCTTCAATGAGCAAAAATTTGATATTCTTCTAGTTTGTGTGACCATGATTGGTGGATTGCTCGGTTTCTTTGTTTATAACCGTAAACCAGCGAAGATTTTCATGGGGGATGTGGGAAGCTTGGCTCTCGGTGGTATGTTGGCAACTATTTCAATTGCCCTCCGTCAGGAATGGACCCTCCTCCTTATCGGCCTGGTCTATGTCATTGAAACGTCCTCTGTTATGTTGCAGGTTTCATATTTTAAATACACCAAAAAACGCTTTGGAGAAGGTCGTCGTATCTTCCGTATGACTCCTTTCCATCACCATTTGGAGCTCGGAGGTTTGACCGGAAAAGCTGAAAAATGGAGCGAGTGGAAAGTTGACTTTTTCCTCTGGTCAGTCGGTCTCATCATGAGCTTGATTACCTTAGCTATTCTTTATTTATAAGATTTACCCATGGTGCTAGTTCATTTCAAAATAGCGTAAGTTATGAGCTAGAATAATTTGTTCCATTCGTAACTGTAGTCCGGCTAGACTTCTAGCTAATGTATGTTGGATGTCAAAGAGACGACACAGTTCAGAAAAACGTGTTTCAATAGTTCGTCTCATGGCCATCGCTTTCCAATTGTTCTGTTCTTCAGCTC
>NZ_JAOTGF010000005.1:0-111354 GCF_044427305.1 Streptococcus sp. 2021WUSS109 | reverse complement strand
CATCTATTTTTATAATCATCAACGATTTCAAGAACGCAACAACGGCCTTGCCCCTCTTGAAATGAGGAACAAGGCCGTCGCCTAATCTTTTATTATTTCATTGTCCACTTGACAGGGAGCAGTTCATGATACAGGAAGTTTAATCAATATTCTTTAATAGGATTGGTTTCTATCTGTTGCCACACTGGAGCTTTACACTCACCACATCAAGTCAACAACGTCTGATCCCAATTTTCTAAGCATAAAGATCTCAGTTTGCTTTTAGTACTAGCTCTAACTGTCTGGGAGACAGTTAGAGGTTGGAGATAAAACGAACAGAGTTCGTGTCAACAGCTGAAGGCTGTACTGAAGTACGCCAAAGCGAGTTAACGACGTAATAAAGCAAACTGTAAGTATGTATACTCAATGAAAATTGAAGTCAGACTAGGCGACGCAGATGTAGATAGAACTTAAGTTCATCACATCAAGTCAACAACGTCTGACTTCAATTTTCGCGGAGTATTAGTTACCAAAAACCTTTACACGGTCCCCATCCGCCATGTATTCTTTGTCTGCTGCTGGAGCTGCGATGCTTCCGAATGGTGCTTGTGCACGGAGTTTCCAGTTAGCTGGGATACCGTATTTTTCAGCAACTTGTGCGTCAACCAATGGGTTGTAATGTTGAACGTTCATACCGATGTTTTTCTCAGCGAAAGCCAACCATACTGCGTACAAGTTGATACCGTGAGCTTGTTCAGACCAGATTGGGAAGTTTTCAGCGTAAAGTGGGAAGCTTTCTTGCAAGCCTTTGACCACGTCTTGGTCTTCGAAGAACAAGATAGTACCAGCACCAGCCGCAAAACCAGCCAAGCGACCTTTTGTAGCTTCAAAAGCTTCTGCAGGTGTTACTTTTTCCAATTCGCTGTAGGCAATTTCGTTCCAGAAAGCATCTGATTCAGCTCCGAAAAGTACAACTGCACGGCTTGATTGTGAGTTGAAAGCTGATGGAGATTCTTTCATGGCTTTCTCAACAAGTGCTACTACTTCTTCGTTTGATACTGGCAATTCTTTACCAAGTGCATAGATAGAACGACGAGTTTCTTGAAGTTTTGCAAAGTTTGACATAGGATTTCCTCTTTTCTTATTGTTACTACATAGTAGTTTTTTATCACTATGTAGAGATTATATACCTATCAAAAATATTAGTCAAGAGTTTTGATTTCTTTTTATAAAAAAAATTCACTGCTTCCAAAAGAAACAGTGAACAAGTTTAAAACAAATCATCAAAGAGACTCAACTGGTTATCCTCTGGCATTTTACCGAGAATGCCCATTTCATCCATTTTTTCAACAAGCGTACCTGACAATCCACCACGTTTACGGAGTTCTGTCTTGGAGAGAAATTCTCCTTCGGCACGCGCCGCCACAACCTGCTTGGCAACGTTCTCTCCCAGACCATCCATAGCGACAAATGGTGGGATGAGGGTATCTTCTTCAATCAAGAAGTCGGTCGCATGAGACTTGTAAAGGTCCAATTTGCCGAACTTGAAGCCACGTTCCAGCATCTCATTGACCAATTCTAAGGTGGTGTAAAGGTCCTGCTCAACGTTTGAGGCTTCATTGTTTTTCTTCTTAAGAGCAATTTCTTCCATCTTAGCCTTGACTTTATCTAGACCGCCTGACATGGTCGCCAAATCAAAGGCCTTGGCACGAATAGAGAAATAAGCACAATAGTAGTAAAGTGGGTGATGAACCTTGAAATAGGCAACCCGCAAGGCCATCATAACGTAGGCAGCCGCGTGGGCTTTAGGGAACATGTACTTGATTTTCCCACAGGATTCGATGTACCAGTCTGGAACCTTGTTATCCTTCATGGCTTGAATGTAGCCATTTCGCTCTTCCTCAGAAATCTTGAGCCACAAGCCCTTCCGCACCCGCTCCATGATATTAAAAGCCATCTTAGGTGGCAAACCTGCGTGCATGAGGTAAACCATGATGTCATCCCGACAACCGATAACAGTAGATAGATTAGCAATTCCTGCCTTAATCAAGTCCTGGGCATTGCCCAACCAAACGTCTGTACCGTGCGATAGACCAGATAACTGCAAGAGTTCCGAAAAAGTGGTCGGTTTGGTTTCCTCCACCATCCCCCGTACAAAGTTGGTTCCAAATTCAGGAATGCCCAGCATACCTGTCGGTGTCCCAATCTGCTCTGGGGTAACTCCCAAAATTTCCGTACCAGAAAAGAGGGCCATCACTCCCTTATCATCAGCAGGAATGGTCTGCGGATCAATGCCCGACAAGTCCTGCAACTTCCGAACCATGGTTGGATCATCGTGTCCCAGAATATCGAGTTTCAAGACGTTTTCATCAATATCGTGGAAGTTAAAGTGGGTGGTCTGCCAGCTGGCCGTCACATCATCGGCAGGATACTGAACAGGTGTAAAGTCATAGACATCCATGTAGTCAGGGAATACGATAATTCCCCCCGGGTGCTGACCAGTCGTCCGTTTGACACCTGCCGCGCCAGCAGCCAACCGCTCCACTTCCACATCTCGATAGAATTTGCCATAATCCCGCTCATAGCCTCGGACAAAACCATAGGCAGTCTTAGCAGCTACCGTACCTACCGTTCCTGCACGGAAGGCATTTTCTTCGCCAAAAATATCCCGAACATCCAAATGGGCAGAGGGTTGGTCATCCCCTGAGAAGTTCAAGTCAATATCGGGAACCTTGTCTCCATCGAAACCAAGGAAGGTCTCGAAAGGAATGTCCTGTCCATCTTTTTTATACTTGGCCCCACACTTTTCACAATCCTTGTCTGGCAGGTCAAAACCTGAACCATAGGAACCATCTGTGATAAATTCACTGTGTTGACAATTTGGACAGACATAGTGAGGAGGCATAGGGTTTACCTCGGTAATCCCAATCATGGTCGCAACGAAACTGGAGCCGACAGACCCCCGTGAACCCACCAGGTAGCCCCGCTCGTTGGAACGGTGCACCAACATCTGCGACGCCAGGTAAATCACGGCGAAACCATTACCCAGAATGGACGTCAATTCCTTCTCAATTCGCAGGTCAATAATATCAGGCAGAGGATTGCCATAAATTTCAAAGGCTTTTTGATAGGTCAATTCCGCCACCGTTTCCTCGGCCTTCTCAATATAAGGCGTGTAGAGGTCGGTCTTAACTACCTGAACATCTTCAAAACGGTCGAGCATGGCATTTGGATTGGTAATGACAATCTCACGCGCCAGACTTTCTCCCAAGAAGGCAAACTCGTCCAACATCTCGCTGGTCGTTCTAAAGTGAGCCTTAGGTAGTGGAGCTGGTTGGGCATTCTCACCATTTCCGATGGTCCAGTTAATCGGTGCCCCTTGACCTAGAGCACGAACAATGATTTCCCGATAGATTTCCTCTTCGGGGTCAATATAGTGAACATTTCCTGTCGCCAAAACTGGCAGACCTGCCCTACGTCCTACCTCAATCAACTGCTTGATAGTCTCTTCAATCTCTGCCATGTCCTTAAACTGCTCCTTGGCAATCATGGGAGCATAGAGGGCAGGTGGCATGACTTCGATAAAATCATAATAGGCTGCCGTTTTAACCGCTTCATCTATCCCTTTGGAGAGTAAATCATCGAAGACCTCGCCCTCTTGACAGGCTGTTCCCAATATTAAGCCTTCACGATGGGCATTGAGAACGGTCCGTGGAATACGTGGAACTCCCTCAAAATACTTGGTATTAGAAAGAGAGACCAGTTTGAACATATTTTTCAAACCAACCTGATTGATTACATATAACGTGGCATGCTTGACACGAGCCTTCTTATAGGAATCCTCCGCAATCAGCTCCGTATTTAGCTGGTTGAGATTGGTCAAATTGTGCTTCTCCAGAGCATCTTTTAGGAAGATGAAGAGCAGGCGCCCTGTCGCCTCCGCATCGTAGTTGGCCATGTGGTGGTGTTCAAGAGCAACACCAAACCGCTTGGTGAGAGGACCTAAACCATGACGCTTAAAGTCGGGGTAGAGGTTACGAGCAAATTCCAAGGTATCAATGACAGGCTGGCTAATAATAGGTAAGCCTGCTCGTTCATAGTTGACATTCATAAAGCCAACGTCAAAGGTCGCGTTGTGGGCAACCATGACGGAATCTTGACAGAATTCTTGAAACTCACGCAGGACTTGTTCCAGAGGTTTAGAACCACGCACATGCTCATCAGTGATTCCTGTCAGATCTGTTGTAAATTGACTGAGCGGATGACCTGGATCGATAAACTCATCAAATTCTGCAATAATATTGCCCTTGTGCATCTTAGACGCCGCAATCTGAATCAGGGCATTGTTGACTGCAGAGAGACCGGTTGTTTCCACGTCAAAGACCACATAGGTCGCTTCGGACAGGACTACATCTGCTTCGTTGTAAGCAATGGGCACAGAGTCCTCGACAATATTGGCCTCCATCCCGAAGAGCGGTTTGATTCCAGCTTTACGGGCAGCATGATAGCCATGGGGGAAGGACTGGACATTGCCATGGTCAGTAATGGCCACCGCCTTGTGTCCCCAAGCCGCAGCACGTGCCACCAAGTCCTCAACAGCAGGCAGGGCATCCATGGTAGACATGTTGGTATGAGCATGAAACTCGACCCGTTTCTCCCCTTCAGGCATAAGGTCCTTACGGATTTCCTTCTTGACCTCTTGGACTTCCTGCACGTTCATAGTCAAATCACGAGTGAAATTATTGGTCTCCACATTGCCTCGCACCCGCAACCAGTTGCCCTTTTTGACCATATCAAACTTCTGGGCCTCTTCCTCATTCTTAGCCCACTTCTGCAAGGTGAAGGACGAAGTATAGTCGGTCATCTTAAAGTTGATAATGACCCGCCCCGTCTTGGTCGTCTTCTGCTCAACCTCAAAGACCAGTCCCTCAAAGACAATCCGGTTCTCCTCGCTATCCACCTCAATCATAGGCGTAATCTCAGCCTTTTCGATATTGACCTTGGCAGGACGATTTTTCTTATATTCTGGGACAAATGGCTGAGCTGCCTCTGGTGGCGGTGCCATTTGAGCTAGTTGTTCAAGGGCCGCCAAGTTTTCTTCATTAGCCTGCTGGTAAATTTCTTCATTTTGCGCATGGAAAATCTCCGCTTGTTGCTGCGTCATTTCCTGACAGACTTGGATGTCCACCGCAAGATTGCCAAAACCAAATCGCTTATATTGTTCCACAAGATTTGGCAGATGATTCTTCCGAAAATGATCTGTGTCAATGGTTTCAGGACCTTTTATCCACAAAACACCATCTCTATAAGTCACCTCTAATGGCTGAAAAAGAGCCTTGAAGCCTGCACTCTGGCACAAATCTTCCGTAAAAGCTTCTGGATAATAAGCTTCTACCAAACCAGCTTCAAAGGCCTCCGCATCGCTGACAATAGAAAATTGAATCTTATTGCCCACCTTTTCAAACTCCGTCGCCAAACGAGCCTTGAAGAGTTGATAGTCCATGAGCGGCAAGGGGGTTTCAAAACGGAAGGTAAATTCCCAGAGTTTGCTGACCTTGTGCAAGACTACTTTCTCAATCGTTGCAGTCGAAAAAGCCCCTGATTGTCGTGCATCAAGAGGCATTCCGATTTGTTGTAGCAAGAGTTGAAACTTATCTGACATACTTATTTCCTTTGTAGTTCGTTAGAAACATTTTACCATAAATGAAAGAATTTTTCTTGGACTAAGCCAGGGACTTTTCTGGCAGGACACCACCATTTAAATTGGCTTTTTCAAGCTTTCGTGTTATAATAGAGATAGAAAAAGGTAGTTGCGTCAACAACTACCCAACGTAGAACCGTTAAAAAGACGGTGGCTCATTAATTTTAGCTAAAGAAATAGCCGTTACTTGCCAAAGTATGGACGGCTATTTCTTTTGGTCATTTTCTTTGAAGATTTTATAGCACAAACTGACTAAAGCAATGGTAAAGCTACCAAAAGCTAGAATCGTTTGTACAACTTCAAAAGCTGATACTAACCCTCCGACGTTTTATTTTTGAAACGATATTTTTCAAAAATAAAACTAGTGCGCACCTTAGACAAATCGTATAGGATTTGTCGTTACTTGATGAGCAAGTTTACTTGCCATCAAGTATAGGTTAGCCTTTCTGTTAGATTTTGATGAATTGCCCATAGGCATCACCTCACTTTCAGAAAATCGAAAGCCACCGTCTTCACTTTTCTACTAAATAATTATACCATAAACTTGATAAAAATATGAACACAGAACAAAATCCTCAGAGTGCTTTCCGAGGATTTTGTTTATTTATATTGTGAATTTTTCAATACCTAGTTATTCCAGCGTACTTACTGAACATAAATACGACAAGATTGACCTGATAAACTTTCTATAAGTGGCTTACCTGTATTTACATTTGTAAATTGTTCTAAAGCTAATGTAGCAAGCTTTTTAGGATTTTTTAGTTCAAACCAAGTATAATTTGACTGACTTTCTTGGATCGTATCAAACTGTGACGGATTTTGATATGCATTACTTGGTGTCTTACTATGGAACTCTCCAAAATCATCAACTTCCGCAATAAAGCCGTCCGAGAAGTCTCCTAGTGTCATGATGAGTTGGTCTGGTTGTTTATTTTTACCTACCTTTGTCACATTTTCAGTCGGCACTGTAAACAAAACTCTGCCGCCGTTATTTATTGCGTGATTATAGTGTGCATCTAAAACATCTTTAGCAGACATACCGTTCAATCTGTCTCCCAATTTATAGGCCACAATTAGATTTACATCCTTTTTATTTTCTACGTGATTACTCATCCCTACCCTCCTTTCCGTCTCACTCCTACTGCCAATCCGAGCATACCCAATCTTGCTCCGTTGTCGCCACTCCCGTATCAATGGCTTGCGCTACTTGACTGGCTTCATCAACCACTGCCTGCGCATCTGCACATCCTGAGCAGTGACCGGTTGGCTACTGGTCGTCGAACTGACAGCTTCCGCCTCTGCTGGACTAGTGGCTGTGACGATTTCGTCTGCTTGGACTTCGCTTCCAAAAACAGACAAACCTGTCGCAAGGACGAGTCCGGTCAATTGTTTTTTCTTTGTCATCTTATCATCCTTCTGAATCGTTTTATGACAAACTTTTTGTTTATCAGTGCCATTCTCCTCCCTGACCATTTTTGTCAAGGTATTTTGTCTAAAAAATAGAAAGAGTGCACGAAAAACCTCTATGGGAAAACCCCTAGAGGTGGATGTTCTATGAAAAGAGGAACCTACCAAGCCGCAGCTTCTGTCGGTGCTTCTAAAAAGTCCAGCCATTTTTGATCCTTGACACGACAGAGGGTGACAGAAATTCCTCCCATATCTAGACTAGTCATAAACTTACCTGTTTTTATATAGGAAAGCTTCAGACCTTCTAGTTCTAGAAATTGGCAAATGTCGTTCAAAAAGATTCCTTGCTCAACCTCGGACAGAGATCCAAGATTATTGACCAGGAGGATGTAGTCTTCCCCCTCTTTCCAGCGGAATTTTAATTTTAATTTGTTCACAATTTCGTTGGCTAACTGCTCAGAGGATTCAAAACGAACGGTCCGATAGCCTTCTTCTCCATGGATACCGATGCCGTAAGATATTTGTCCCTCCTCCAAATCAAACAAAGGCAGGGCAGCATTGGGCAAATAGGCCGACTTGGTTGCAAAACCGATGGTCGCAATTTCTGTTGCCAGAGACAGTCCCAGCTGTTCCAATTCATCCAGGCTATAGCCAGTAAGGGCAGCAGCTCCTAATATCTTATGAAGTAGAATGGTCCCTGCAAGCCCCCTATGCCGCATACGGAAATTATTCTTAGTATCGACCGAAATATCGTCATGGGATACGATGTACTTGACTGCAATTCCCTCCTGCCGAGCCAATTTGATGGCTTTTCTAAAAGAGACAAGGTCTGCCTCAAAGTTTTTTACAATCAGAAAAACTCCCTTGCCCTTATCTACTGCACGAATGGCTGCCAAGACTTCTTCGGCAGTTGGTGGAGTAAAAATCTCTCCATAGACTGCTGCAGTCAGCATTCCTTTACCGACGAAGCCAACATGGGCTGGCTCATGACCAGAACCACCGCCAGAAACAATCGGAATCAGTTCTCCATTTTGTCTTCTTTGCAGAACAATCGGAAGCCCCTTCACTTTCTTCACTTTAGGATTGGTTCGACAGAAACCATCCAAATAATCTTCAATAATTGTTGCCTGTCTATTTCTAATAAACACCATACATTAACTCCTACAAAATCAAAAACGACTCGCGAACAAGAGCCACCATTTGCTTCCAATAGCTGTGAATCTGACAAGGCGACTGCGTCAGTCCTTCCTTTATCAGTCCAATCCAAGCATTAGCATGATAGAGAATCAAAAAATGCTTATCCTGTTGGGAAATCATTTTCCCCTCCTGGAGCTGGTACTCGTTGATAATTTTCTCCATCAAAACCATAAAGTAGCCTTCTAAATAGCTGACAAAATCATTTTGTCCCTTAATCTCAAAGAGTTGCCTATAGAAAGATTGGTTACTCTCGATGTAGTATAAGAGCTCATCCAGAAGCTTGATTCCACTAATATAGGTCAGATTGTCAGTTACCTGCTCCTGCAATTCTGTCTCAAATATCCAGTCCAGCAACTCATACTTGTCTAAAAAATGGTTGTAAAAGGTTTGACGACGAATCCCTGCTTCCTGCATGATGTCGACAACTGAGATTTTATCAAAGAATTTTTGGGATAGCTGTTTTTTAAAAGCCTTTGCAATCCTTTTCTTTGTAATCAACGAGGTTGGCATATGTCACTTCCTTTCGCTTCCTCTTTATTATACCCTATCATGCTTTTCTTTGGAACAAAAGGGACACATTGGACAATCTGTCCCTTCCTTTTTTCTTTTGGACAATGTAGAATGAAAGCGCAAACAAAAAACAAAGGAGTTTTCTCATGAAAAAAATTATCAATCAACCTGAACATGTCGTTGATGAAATGTTAAAAGGACTTGTCTTTATGCACCAAGATCTTGTCGATCGTATCGATGGATTTGATGTGATTATCCGCAAGGCTGAAAAAACTGGTAAAGTCGGCATCATCTCAGGAGGTGGCTCTGGTCACGAACCTTCTCATGCAGGCTTTGTCGGCAAGGGCATGTTGTCCGCCGCTGTATGTGGCGCAGTATTTACCTCACCAACACCAGACCAAATCTTGGAAGCCATCAAGGCTGCTGACGAGGGGGCTGGCGTCTTTATGGTCATCAAAAACTACTCTGGCGACATCATGAACTTTGAGATGGCACAAGAATTGGCGGAAATGGAGGGCATCGAAGTGGCCAGTGTCATCGTGGACGATGATATCGCTGTGGAAAATAGCCTCTATACCCAAGGCCGTCGTGGTGTAGCAGGTACCATCCTTGTCCACAAGATTCTCGGTCACGCTGCAACAACTGGCAAATCTCTAGCAGAAATCAAGGAACTGGCTGACCGTCTCGTCCCGCAAATCAAGACTATCGGCTTAGCACTATCCGGTGCTACGGTACCAGAAGTGGGCAAACCAGGCTTCGTCCTTGAAGAGGATGAATTTGAATACGGTGTCGGTATCCATGGTGAACCTGGCTATAAGAAAGAAAAACTCCAACCATCTGCTAAATTGGCTGAAGAATTGGTTGAGAAATTGGCAGAAGGCTTTGATATTCAAGATGGCGAGCACTATGGTGTCCTTATCAACGGTCTCGGCGCAACTCCTCTCATGGAACAATATGTCTTTGCCAACGACGTTGCTCAATTGCTGGCTAAAAAAGGTGTGGTCGTTGACTACAAGAAAATCGGTAACTACATGACATCGATTGATATGGCTGGACTGTCATTGACCTTAATCAAACTAGAAGACCCAAGCTGGATTGACGCTTTGCAGGCCCTTGTTGAAGTGGTAGCTTGGTAGGAGAAAGACTATGGATGCAAAACAAGCACTGCTCTGGATGGAGACATTCAACAAAAAAATTCAAGAAAACAAAGATTATTTGAGTGAGCTAGATTCTCCAATCGGAGATGGAGATCACGGGGGCAACATGGCACGCGGAATGGCTGCAGTCATGCAGGAGCTATCTGAAAAAGACTACGAGAGTGCTGACCAAGTCTTTAAGGTGGTTGCCATGCAACTTCTCAGCAAGGTTGGCGGTGCTTCCGGTCCTCTATACGGCTCTGCCTTTATGGGTATTACTAAAGCCAGTCAAGCTGGCGCTGATTTGGCAGATACGCTTCAAGCAGGTTTGGACATGATCCAAAAACGCGGCAAGGCTGAATTGGGCGAGAAAACCATGGTAGACGTTTGGATTCCTGTTATTTCTGCCCTAAGAGAAAGCCAGCTGACAACGGAAATTATCCTTAAAGCCGTTCAAGGGACAAAGGATATTGCTGCGACCAAGGGACGCGCGTCCTATGTTGGGGAAAGGTCTATTGGACACATTGATCCAGGCTCTTTCTCATCTGGACTTCTCTTTGAAGCCATGTTGGAGGCAGGACTATGACCAAGGTTGGTATCTTACTCGTATCCCATTCAAAAAATTTGGCCCAGGGAATCATCGACCTAGTATCTGAAGTCGCAAAAGATATTCCCATCACCTACTGTGGCGGACTAGAAGATGGTAGCATCGGTACCAGCTTTGAAATCGTACAAGAGCGAGTTGAAACAAACCCTGCTGATACCCTCCTTGCCTTTTTCGACCTAGGTAGCGCCCGAATGAACATGGAACTTGCTGCCGATTTTACAGACAAACAACTTCTTATCCAAACCGTACCAGTCGTCGAAGGTTGTTATACTGCCGCAGCTCTCTTACAGGCTGGAGCTGACTTGGAGACTATTCTTGAACAATTAAAAGAACTGACAATCAATAAATAGGAGATCATTATGAATCTGATTGGAGAATTACTTGGAACTTTCATACTAGTATTACTTGGAAACGGTGTGGTTGCATCCTGCATCCTCTCTAAAACCAAGGCTGAAAATAGCGGCTGGCTGACCATCGTACTAGGATGGGGCATCGCTGTAACAATTGCCGTCTACATATCAGGAATTTTTGGACCTGCCCACCTGAATCCAGCTGTCACTATCGCAATGGCATCTATCGGCTCCCTACCATGGGCTCAAGTCCCAGGCTTCCTACTTGCCCAATTTGCTGGAGCAATGTTGGCATCCATCGTCCTCTATCTCCATTTCTACCCACATTGGCAGGAAACAAAAGATAGCGGAACAATCCTTGCTACCTTCTCTACTGGACCAGCTCTTCGTCACACAGCTTCAAACTTGCTCGGCGAAGCTCTTGGTACAGCTGTCTTAGTCATGGGAATCCTTGCAATTGGCCCTAACAATGTCAGCGCTGGCCTCGGCCCAATCATCGTGGGACTTATCGTATTTGCAATCGGCTTCTCACTAGGATCAACGACAGGCTACGCAGTCAATCCAGCTCGTGACTTAGGTCCTCGTATCATGCACGCTATCCTTCCAATTCCTAACAAGGGAGATTCTGACTGGTCTTATAGCTGGATCCCAGTTGCTGGCCCAATTCTTGGAGGAGTCGCAGGAGCTATCCTCTATAACCTCCTACTAAATATGTTATAAAAAATAGGCTTTTGGAAAAAGCCCAGCGCAGCTTATCAGAGTTCGTATCAACATCTCAGCGCAGTGGTTGATTGGCAGATTTATTCGTGTTTCACACTCCAAATCTGACCTATACGACTGATGCGAACAGAGTTCGCTTCATCTCCAACCTCAAACTATCTCCCAGACAGTTTGAGCTGTGCGGGGGG
Source organism: Streptococcus sp. 2021WUSS109 (assembly GCF_044427305.1). Classification (NCBI taxonomy): domain Bacteria; kingdom Bacillati; phylum Bacillota; class Bacilli; order Lactobacillales; family Streptococcaceae; genus Streptococcus; species Streptococcus sp. 2021WUSS109. The sequence continues at coordinate 99,559 of NZ_JAOTGF010000005.1, read as the reverse complement.
GGGGAGTGAAACAGTCTGGGGATAGACTGTTTCAGCTCAACAACTTAAAACGAAAAATTGTTGACGAACTCTTTTTGACCTAGTCGAGTTCTTTCCCACTCCCATTTTATCAACAAAGACTTGGCTATCATCAACCAAGTCTTTTTCTGTTATTCATTTTCTTTTGTAAGGATTTGCAAGGTTTCAAGGAGTTGGTCCACATGGACTTCTACAGTATCGCCTGTGCCCTTAATTTTCACTTCGACGATGCCATCAGCTGCTTTCTTACCAACAGTCACACGGATTGGCAAGCCAATCAAGTCACTGTCAGAAAACTTAACGCCGACACGCTCATTACGGTCGTCAGTTAATACTTCATAGCCTGCACCAACCAAACTTGCTTCGATAGACTGAGTCAATTCCATTGCCGCTTCATCTTTGACATTAACTGGAATCAAATGCACATCAAACGGTGCCAATTCTTTAGGGAAGTTGACCCCCCAAGCGTAACGGTATTCGCCTTTTGGTGTCTTGTTAACAAAGAGGCGAGCGTGTTGTTCAAGAACGGCTGACAAGAGACGGCTAACACCGATTCCGTAGCATCCCATGATAATCGGCATAGAACGACCATTCTCATCCAAGATGTTGGCATTCATGCTGTCTGAATAGCGTGTACCGAGTTTGAAGATGTGACCAATCTCGATACCACGAGCAAAGTTGAGAACCCCGTGTCCATCTGGAGAAGGCTCACCTTCCTTGACTTCACGAATATCCACATACTCAGTCACTTGGAAATCACGCCCTGCATTGGCACCTGTGTAGTGGAAACCGTCTTCGTTAGCACCGACAACAGCATTTTTCACATCTTGAACCTTGCGGTCTGCAATAATCTTGATGTTTTCTGGCAAGCCGACTGGTCCAAGGGAACCAAAACCTGCACCGAAGATTTTTTCCGCATCCGCTGGGCCTGCTACATCAAAGAAATCTGCTCCAAGGTGGTTTTTCAACTTGACATCGTTAACTTGATCATTGCCAACAAGAAGGGCAACAACTGGCTCACCGTCTGCCATAAAGAGCATGGTTTTGATAGTTTGCTCTTCCGCAACATTCAAGAAGGCAGCAACTTCGTCGATGGTTTTGGCATCTGGTGTCGCTACTTTAACCAAGTCTTCTTCGACGACAACTGCTGTACTTGGTTTGTACTCGCTAGTTGCCATTTCTAGGTTGGCAGCGTAACCTGATTCGCTAGAGTAGGCGATGGTGTCTTCACCAGACACAGACCATCCCAAGAGTTCTTCCTTGATTGCTTCAAGAACATCCTCTGGGATTTCTTCAAAAGAAGCAACAGACTTGTCCAAGACAACCCAACGGTCCAGGTCAGTACGGTCTGGTGTAATGGCCATAAACTCCTGGCTATCCTTACCACCCATGGCACCACCGTCACCGATAATGGCCTTGAACTCCAATCCTGCACGAGTGAAGATTGCCTCGTAAGCCGCCTTGTAGTCATCGTAGGTCTGGTCCAAGCTCTCATAACTAGCATGGAAGCTGTAACCGTCTTTCATGATGAACTCGCGACCACGGAGAAGACCGTTACGAGGGCGTTTTTCATCACGATACTTAGATTGGATTTGGTAGATGTTAAGCGGCAACTGTTTGTAAGACTGGACCGCATCACGCGCCAAAAGAGTCACCGTTTCTTCGTGAGTTGGTCCCAAGATAAAGTCAGAACCCTCACGGTTTTTGAGCTTGTAGAGGTCATCACCGTAGGTTTCGTAACGACCCGACTCACGCCAAATGTCCGCTGACAAGAGAGCTGGTGCCAAAAATTCAATGGCATCAATCTTGTCAAACTCCTCACGCATGATATTTTTTGCTTTTTCAATCACACGGTTAGCCAATGGCAAGTAGCTGTAAATACCAGCAGAAATCTGACGGACATAACCCGCACGTAACATCAAAGCGTGGCTAATCACCGACGCATCCGAAGGCATCTCCCGCAAAGTAGGGATAATCATTTTAGACTGTTTCATAATTTAAGATACAAAAGCGTCAAGAAAACCGTATAAAAATAGGCAATCAACGCAGTGCCTATCGGCACAAGGCGATTGGTCTTTTTTACTAGGTTTTTAGCTTTTGTTCAATTCCTTTCGTAGTTTACTTGATTAGGAATCACAGAAGTCACTTATCAAACCCCTCGCTGACGCTCGAGTTCAAATATGAAAACTCTCTGTTCCTTTCTTTTTCGTAGTTTTCAGAACATCCTGCGTTTAGCACGCATTCAATTCCTTTCGTAAATTTCAAATTATCTTAGAAGAAGACTCTTATAATATCATTCCAAGTGACTACTATCACAAGAACCACCATAACGGCTACACCTGCTAGAGTGATATAAGATTCCGTCTCTGGTTTGAGTGGTTTTCTGCGAATGGCTTCCAGAATATTCATAACAATCTTACCACCATCCAAAGCTGGAATTGGAATCAAATTGAAGATTCCAAGGTTAATGGAGAGCGCAGCCATTAGCCCCAATACAGAAACCAAACCAAATTCAGCCGCTTGAGAACTTACTTTGTAAATAGCAACCGGCCCCCCCAACTGCTTAACATCAAAGTTTGCAATTAGATTCTTCAAAGCTGTTACAACCCTAAGAGCTGTCGCTCCCGCTTCTTGGAAACCACCGACAATTTTATCAACGAAACCAGTTTTCAAAATCGGTGAAATACCAATTCGATAGGCCCCATCTACTTGTTCAGCAGTAACGGAAACATGACGTTTTTTCCCATCATGCTCAACAACCAAATCAAAACTTGGGGCTGTTGTTGCATCTGTCGCTGCTTTGCTAATAATCGTTGCAACTTCTGTATAGCTGTCTGTCGCGTTCCCATTGACCGAAAGAATCTTGTCCCCTGTGACAACACCCGCAGCCTGCAAAGCACCACCTTCAGTAATACTTACTGCATTGCTTGATGGGTTGGCAACCCCGCCTTGCATGAAGAACAAAAGAATAAATACTAGAATCCCTAAAATAAAGTTATTCATGGGACCCGCAAAGTTGGTCATCAACCGACCCCAGACTGTCGCATTTTGATACTGAACATCAAGTGGAGCAATCCGAACTTCTGTTCCATCTTCCTCTACAATCGTGGCATCGTGATCAACCTTATAGGTCTTGCTTTCTTCCAAGACCAAGCCTGTGATTTCCAATTTTTCTTCAAAGTCAAAACTGGTTACATTCATTGGCAAACTGAGACTATCCAGTTGCTTACCAGACAAATTAATCCGCGTCACAACACCAGCTTCATTCAAGCTGAGGCTGGCAGGACTACCTGTCTTAATCTCTGTCTTATCTTCACCCCATCCAGCCATTCGAACATAGCCACCTAGAGGAAGAATACGGATGGTGTAAAGTGTCCCATCCTTACCCGTATGAGCGAAAATTTTGGGACCCATCCCAATCGCAAATTCCCTCACAAGGATACCCGCTTTCTTGGCGAAGTAGAAATGACCAAATTCATGGACAACCACAATCACACCAAATATAAATATAAATGCTAAAATTCCCTTCATAGTACCTCCTTAAAATAATCCAAAGAAGTGCATAATTGGAAAGACAAAAATCATACCGTCAAAACGATCCAGGATACCGCCGTGTCCTGGAATAATTTTTCCAGAATCCTTCACACCAAAATGGCGTTTAATAGCACTTTCTACTAAGTCTCCGAATTGTGAGAATATCGAGAAAATCACAACTAACAACAACATCATGCCAAATGAATAGCCCGCCAACAAGGACTTATCGACAATCAAGAAAATGATAGCAACTACCACCGCAGAAAGAATACCGCCTACAAAGCCTTCAACCGTTTTATTCGGTGAAACCTTCGGCAATAATTTTCTCCGACCAATCTGACGACCGATTAAGTAGGCGCCAATGTCTGTTGCCCAGACTAAACAGAGGGCAAAGAAGACTTTATTGAGCCCATCCATACGAGCCAGTATCAAACTATGAAAGCCGATACCAACATAGAAACTTGAGGCAATTGGAAAGACCACATCGGAATAGTTGTAATGGCCGATATTAAAAACCGTCGAACCAAGCAGTAAAAATACTACAATGGCGTAGGCTGTGTAATTTCCATCCGTCGGTAAAAATGTCAGATAATTCTGGAGCGGAAGAGCCAAGACTAAACTGGCCAACATAGCTAGGACACCCTCGATAGAATTTGGTGCTAGGCGATGCATTTTAATCAATTCAGCCGTAGCAATGATAGCTAACAGGCCTACAAAAAATTGAAATGCCATCCCACCAGCCAACAAAAAGGGAATGAAAATAGCTAGAGCAATGCCGCCAAATATCACTCGTTTCTGTAAATCGTTTGTCATACCTTCTCCTTATACACCGCCAAAACGTCTGTGGCGACGGTTGTATTCTTTAATCGCTAATTTAAGTGCTTCTCCATCAAAATCAGGCCAAGCAATATCTGTAAAGTATAGCTCGCTGTAGGCTGTTTGCCACGGCAGGAAGTTGCTAAGACGAAGTTCACCACTTGTACGGATAACTAGATCGGGATCGCGTAACGTTGGTGATAAGGTTCCTGTATAGAGGTAATCCGCTATTAATTTCTCATCAATATCACCAGGATTGAACTTGGCATCCAAGACATCTTGTGCAATAGCCTTGACTGCGCGAGTCACCTCATCACGTCCGCCATAGTTAAGAGCGAAATTGAGAATCAAACCAGTGTTACTCTTTGTCTTTTGTTCAGCTTTATAAAGCGCATTGAGAGTCGGAACAGGAAGTTTGGAATGGTCACCAATCATCTGAATTTTGACATTATTGGCATGGAGTTCAGGAACATACTTATCATAAAACTCCACAGGTAGATTCATGATAAACTTCACTTCTTTTTCCGGTCGAGACCAGTTTTCTGTAGAAAAGGCATAAACAGTTAACACCTTTACTCCCAAATCAGAAGCCGTCTTGGTAACCTTTTGAAGTGCATCCATACCAGCCTTATGCCCCATAATACGTGGCTGCATCCGCTTTTTCGCCCAACGGCCATTGCCATCCATAATCACAGCGATATGCTTAGGGACTTCAATTGCTGTTTCAATGCTTTCTTTCTTTTTAAAATTAAATTTAAACATGGTATTTTCCTTATTATATAATCGTTTCATTATACCATATTTTTACCTAGGATAGCAAAAATCAGGCAGGGCTAAAACAAGAGAAAACCAAGGTTTCCCTCGGTTTTTCATCCTTATTCTTCAATTGCAGATTCTGGAGTCGCTTCTGTCGTTTCAACTGCCACTTCTTCAACAACTGCAGATGTAGTACCTGAACTTGCTACACGATTACGAATAGCACCACGTTCAAATGTCAAATAAACACCATCAACATCGAGAACAACCTTTTTATCATCGATTTCATCGACAATACCAAATAGCCCACCAATGGTCACAATTTCATCACCTTTTTTGATTTGATTTAGTGCTTCTTGACGTTGTTTTTGTTGTTTACGTTGCGAATAGAACATAAAACCAATCATGGCAACCATGACAAGCGGCAAAAATAAACCTTCCATTTGTTTACCTCTTTTATTGTTTGATAAGCATGATTATATCAAATTCTGGACAAGAAAGCAAAATTCGACCAAACAGAAAAAGACCGAACTTTCGTTCAGTCTTCGCACACTATTTTGCGCTCCATACACTCTCAAGGATGTTGGTCTGTTCACGACCAGGTCCTACTGAGAAAGTTGAGATACGAACACCTACCAATTCGCTGATACGACGAACATAGTTGCGAGCCGCTTCTGGCAATTCATCCAAACTACGTACACCTGTGATGTCTTCAGACCAACCTGGCATTTCTTCATAGATTGGTTTGCAACGTTTGAGTTGCTCCAAACTTGCAGGGTAGTGGTCAATACGCTCACCATCCAAGTCATAAGCCACGCAGATTTTCAACGTTTCAAGACCTGACAAGACATCAATCGAGTTGAGGGACAAGTTGGTAATACCTGACACACGGCGGCTATGGCGCATCACCACTGAGTCAAACCAACCGACACGGCGTGGACGGCCAGTTGTCGTACCGTATTCCTTACCGATTTCGCGGATACGGTCTCCGATTTCATCGTGCAATTCAGTTGGGAATGGTCCGTCACCAACACGGCTAGTGTAAGCCTTACATACACCAACAACCTTGTCAATCTTGCTTGGGCCGACACCACTACCGATGGTCACACCACCAGCAACTGGGTTTGAAGAAGTAACGAATGGATAGGTACCTTGGTCAATATCCAACATAACCCCTTGCGCACCTTCAAACAAGACACGTTTGCCTTGATCGAGGGCATCGTTCAAGATAACAGAGGTATCTGTTACATACTTTTTGATTTCTTGACCGTAAGCGTAGTATTCTTCAAAGATTTCATCAAACTCAATCGGAGTTGACTCATACATTTTCTCAAACAAACGGTTTTTCTCTGCCAAGTTTGTTCTCAAACGCTCCGCAAAAATCTCCTTGTCCAAGAGGTCTGCAATACGGATACCGACACGGGCTGCCTTGTCCATGTAAGCAGGACCGATACCCTTGTTGGTTGTACCAATCTTGTTCTCACCTTTAGACTCTTCTTGCAACTGGTCCAATTTGATGTGGTAAGGCAAGATGACGTGTGCGCGGTCTGAAATCCGCAAATTATCTGTTGTCACACCTGAATCATGGAGATAGTTGATTTCCTTCACCAAAGATTTTGGATTGACAACCACACCATTACCGATTACAGAAATCTTTTCTGGGAAGAAGATTCCTGACGGAATCAAGTGCAATTTATATTTAGTGCCATCGATAACGATAGTGTGTCCAGCGTTATCACCACCTTGATAACGTGCGATTACTTCAGCATTAGCAGACAAGAAGTCTGTAATTTTACCCTTACCTTCGTCGCCCCACTGGGTTCCTACAACAACTACTGATGTCATATTCACTCTTTCTCTGAACTGGCTAACCAGCCCAGCCTTTCTTCTACTTCTGGCAGGAATCTCACCTGCAAGTTTCGTTTTACACACTATTCTATCAAAAAACGAACATTTTTTCAAGAAATTCCAATAATTTCATATATAACGAATGTTTTTATTTTTTAAAAAGTATATTTCAAAAAAATCCGATTAAACACACGAGATAGACATGTGTAAATATGCTTTTAACAGAGAAATCCGAAGTCTTTGTTTGCTTTCCGTGATTTTCAGTACATTTTTCACGAAAAACGTAGCAGAAATTTGTATTTGCCCTCCAATCTAGATAAAATTGGAATAAGACTTTGACAGAAATATAAAGGACTTAGTATGTTACAAAAATTATCACCAAACAGCCCCATTCTTCAGGCTACTTTTGGAATTGAGCGCGAATCACTTCGCATCAATTCAAACCACAGAGTTGCACAAACTCCCCATCCTCATAAACTGGGTTCTCGTAGCTTCCACCCCTATATCCAGACAGACTACAGCGAGCCACAGTTAGAGTTGATTACACCAATCGCTCAGTCGACTAAGGAAGCTCGTCGCCTACTGGGAGCCATTACAGATGTTGCCGCACGTTCTATGGATAAGCAAGAATACCTCTGGCCCCTATCCATGCCACCTGTGATTTCAGAAGAGGAAATCCAAATTGCTCAACTAGATAGCGACTATGAGTACCAATATCGTGTCGGTTTAGGGGAACGCTATGGTAAGCTCGTCCAATCTATGTCTGGCATCCACTATAATTTTGAATTAGGAAAAGACTTAACCCAACAACTTTTTGAATTAAGCGAGGAAACAGACTTTATCGCATTCAAAAATACCCTCTACCTCAAATTAGCACAAAACTTCCTCAACTATCGTTGGCTCTTAACCTACCTATACGGGGCAAGTAGCCTAGCCGAAAAAGGATTCCTAACTACGGAAGTCGGTTGCGTCCGTTCCATTCGTAATTCCAAGTACGGCTATGTCAACTCCGATGATGTTCATATTTCCTTTTCTTCTCTCGAACAGTACGTGGATGACATCGAACAAGCTGTCCAGTCTGGTCAACTATCCGCTGAGAAGGAATTTTACTCAGCTGTCCGCCTCCGTGGTGCCAAGACTAGCCGTGACTACCTCAGCAAGGGGATTTCTTATTTAGAATTCCGTTCCTTTGACCTTAACCCCTATGACCCGCTTGCTATTAGTCAGGAAACCCTTGATACAGTCCACCTCTTTATCTTATCTCTTCTTTGGCTAGACCAACTGACAGATGTTGATAACACCCTAGCAAAAGCAGATAAACTTAACAATCTCATCGCCCTTAGCCACCCCCACTCACCTCTACCTAACGATGCCGATGCCACGCCAATCTTGACGGCCATGAAAGCCATAGTTGCCCACTTTGGACTAGACGACTACTATGGCCAGCTCATTGCACATGTGGAGGCCGCTCTTCAAGACCCACATCTGACCCTTTCCAGAAAAATAGCAGAGCAGGTTGAAGATGGGTCTCTAGAAAAGTTTGGTCAGCAGCAAGGACAAGTATTCCATGATTATGCTTGGACAGCCCCTTACGCCCTCAAGGGCTATGAAAACATGGAACTCTCCACCCAGATGATTCTCTTCGACGCCATTCAGCTGGGCTTGAACGTGGAGATTTTGGATGAAGAAGACCAATTTCTCAAACTCTGGCATGATGACCATATTGAATACATCAAAAATGGCAATATGACCTCCAAGGACAACTACGTTATTCCTCTCGCCATGGCCAACAAGGTCGTAACCAAGAAGATTTTGGACCAGGCTGGTTTTCCAGTGCCAGCGGGAGCGGAGTTTGCTAACAAGGAAGATGCCCTTCGGTATTACGGACAGGTAGCCAGCTCTGCTATTGTTATCAAACCAAAATCCACTAACTTCGGCCTAGGCATCTCTATCTTCCAGGAGCCAGCGAGCCTTGTGGACTATGAAAAAGCCCTTGACATCGCCTTTTCAGAAGACAGCCATGTGCTCGTGGAGGAATTCGTGGAGGGAACCGAGTACCGCTTCTTCATCTTGGACGGCAAGTGCGAGGCTGTCCTGCTCCGCGTCGCAGCCAATGTCGTGGGGGACGGTAGCTCAACCATCCGTGAATTAGTGGACCAAAAAAACCAAGATCCACTGCGTGGGCGTGACCACCGTTCACCGCTGGAAATCATCAACTTGGGCGACATCGAACTGCTTATGTTGGAGCAACAAGGCTACACGCCCGATACAGTTTTGCCAGAGGGCGTTCAAGCCTTTCTGCGTGGCAATTCCAATATCTCAACGGGTGGCGATTCCATTGACATGACCGACCAGATGGACGAGTCCTACAAGCAACTGGCTGCCGATATGGCGACTGCTATGGGAGCTTGGGCCTGTGGTGTGGACTTGATTATCCCCGACCGCACCAAGCCAGCCAGCAAGGACGAGCCCAACTGCACCTGCATCGAACTCAACTTCAACCCTGCCATGTACCTGCACACCTATACTTACACAGGACCTGGACAGAGCATTACACCGAAGATTTTGAAAAAATTGTTTCCAGAGCTATAGTTTTCCATTTTCCTTACTTTGTTAGTACTTACTTCAAAAATTCGTGGAACTTTTGAAGGCTGGAGATAGGGCAAAGCACGTTCGCCTCAATAGCTGCAGATTGCTATAACATTCTAGGTTTAAAATAAGACTTGCCTCGCAAGTCACTTCTGTAAAGTATGGCAAAGCGAGTTCAAACAAACCAGTGGATTGTTTGGAGCGGGAAATCCAGAAACGGAGTTCTTCTTGCGTCGAAGTAAAAAAAGTCAACTAAAGGACTATATATCTGCTTTGCCCCTTTGTTCCTTCACGAAAACTCCCAACTAATGTTAAACAAAATGAATATGGCACCAAGATAATCATTTATATCTCGGTGCTTTTTTATGAACCAATTCCCATCACTTAATCGTTTTGTTCGTCTTTTGTTTCGTTTTCCAATTTATTTTTACTATTTCATTTGAATTTTTAAAAATATCCGTATTATATCTAAAAAAAGTATTCCAAACGACTCATTTTCTGTTAAACTATATGTATATAACAACTGCAGACGTTTTTATGACGTCCATATATAACAAAAAGGAGTTTTATATGAAGATTAGAAACCGTTCTCTCTTCTATACCGTAGGTTCTGTAGCGGTAACAGCCGGACTCTTGTTTAGTCTTGCTACTTCGCCCATACCATCTGTGCACGCTACTGAAGTGGCGATAGAGAATTATCCGTCACTTGCAATAACCAAGTCGGAAGTCACGATACAAGGCTATCTTATTGCACCACTTAATAGTAGCGGAACTGCTTTTGACGCTACTAACAAAACAAATCTAGCCCTTGGTGCAAGCATGGATACTGCGGCCGCCGACACTATCCCTATTCAACTAAAAGAACCTCTTCGTAGCCAATTCAACCTCGTTGATCATCCCGAACTAGTCGGAAAATTGGTTCGCATCACAGGAACTAGCGATACATACATGAAGCGAGCTGGGATCAAACCAGCTACAGCGATTGAAATCGTAGATTCATCTTCTACTAATGTTCAGCCACCAACAAGTGAAAATACAGCTACCAAACCAAGTGACCTTGTTTCTACACCGATTGCTACTGTTCGTTCTGGTGCACAAGGAACAGAGTACACAGTCTCTGGTAAAATTATTAGCCTAGTAAACGGTTGGGGAGGAAATGGCTTTTACCTCCAAGGTTCTGACGGCGCTGGTATCTATATCTACCCTGGGGCTGCCTTGGGCTATCAGCCTGGTGATACCGTTCAATTAACAGGAACATTGGGTGAGTATAAAGGCGAACTCCAACTAACTACAGTTAGCAACCACAAGGCTATCTCTGAGAATTTCAACACTCCTATTACAGAAACAAACATTGCTCAGTTAACGACGCAAGCACAGGCAACACTAGTTTCTCTAAAAAACTTGACTGTCGGAGATATTCAAAGTGATAGCTATCAAAATTCTACCTTTACCGTAACTGACTCTGAAGGACAAACTCTGGATGTGCGTTTAGACAGTCGAACAGGCATCAAAACGGCGGATCTTTTGAACCGTATCAACAAGGGAGATAAGATTAATCTAACCGCTATTTTATCCACCTATAACGGAAAAATACAATTAAAACCATTTGACCTCTCTCATTTTGAAGTCATTGAAAAGGCAACGACGGAAGCAGGACCAGGAAAGACCGAAGCTGTAACAGTCGGTCGCATTCAAGGTGCAAGTCACCAATCACCTCTGGTGAATCAATCTGTTATGCTTAAAAATGTCGTAGTAACCTACGTTACCTCTGCCAATAACTTCTACGTGCAAGATGTCACACCAGATGGAGACGTCAAAACATCTGACGGTATTAACATCTTTACTGACAAATTAAAAACAAATGTCAAAGTAGGAGATCTTGTCACTATCGCAGGACGAGTAGAAGAATACCAGGGCAGAGGGTATGCTGAACGTGACAAAACAGACTTAACCATCACACAAATTCGAGCTACTGAAATAACTGTGGATGGGACTGCACCTGTACCATCTCCTATAGTCCTTGGTCTTGACCGAACCATCCCAGCAGATATTATCGACAACGACGGTTTGGCTCAATTTGATCCAGAACAAGATGCGCTCGATTTCTGGGAATCCGTTGAAGGCATGGTGGTTGCCGTTGATGATGCAAAAATCCTCGGCCCACTAAAAAATAAGGAAATCTATGTCACTCCTGCCACTAGTCAACTTCCTTTAAACAATGTTGGAGGCGTCAACCTTCGCCCTGAAGGGAATAATACCAATATCATTCCTCTACTTTTGAAAAATGGAAAACAGATCGTCAAATCAGGAGACTATTTCACCGGTCGTATTGCTGGACCAGTTACCTACTCTTACACCAATTATAAGGTCTATGTAGACGATAGCACCCTTCCAACCTTGCACGAAGGAACTACAAAACCAGAAACAACAACCATTATCCCAAATGATGACAAGCTAACCATTGCTTCTTATAATATTGAAAACTTCTCTGCTAATAGTAAGTCAACATCAGACGCTAAAGTCCAACGCATTGCCAAATCCTTTGTTTCAGACCTACATTCTCCAGACATTATCGGATTGATTGAAGTGCAGGACAACAACGGTGCTACAAACGACGGCACAACTGATGCTAGTAAGAGCGCTGAGCGCCTAATTGCAGCCATTCAAGCAGCCGGCGGACCAACCTATACCTATGTGGATATTGCTCCTGAAAACAACAAAGACGGCGGACAAGAGGGAGGCAATATTCGCGTCGGCTTCCTCTACAACTCAAAACGTGTCAGCCTATCTGACAAACCAATCGGTACCGCAACACAGGCAGTTGCTTGGGAAAACGGCGAACTCAATCTCAGCCTGGGCCGAATCGACCCAACCAACCCTGCTTGGGCAGCTGTCCGCAAAACACTTGCAGCTGAATTCGTCTTCAAAGGCGAGAAAGTCGTTGTCCTTGCCAACCATCTCAACTCAAAACGCGGTGACAATGGTCTCTACGGAAAAATCCAACCTGTCAGCTTCAAGTCCGAAGAAAAACGCCACATACTAGCACAAACTATCGCTGACTTTACAAAAGCAGGCTTAGCTCAAAATCCAAATGCTAATATCGTTATGCTAGGCGACTTCAATGACTATGAATTTACTAAAACCATAGAAATTTTAGAAACAGGAGGAATGGCTAACCTCGTTAGTCGTCACGATGCATCCGATCGCTTCTCTTACTTCTATAACGGGAACAATCAGTCTCTTGACAATATGCTAGTATCAACTAACTTGTTGGAGCGCTATGCCTTTGATATGGTCCATGTCAATTCAGCCTTTATGGAAGAACATGGCAGAGCTTCTGACCACGATCCACTATTGGTACAACTGGATGTGGCAAAGGCACAAGAACCAACTCAACCAGAACCAAGCGACAAGCAGACAGATGACTCAGGAACAGTCAATAATAGTGATGACCATGGTACGACCAACAATAACAAACCAACAAATCTTTCAACTTCTAATCAAACATCTGTAAATACTGATGACCGTTCTGGCGCTACAGACAAGGGACAACCAACAGCCATCCCTACTGCCAAAAACAGTCAAAAGAAAATTCTTCCAAAAACAGGAGAAGAAACAAGCTTTGTACTTATCACAATCGGTCTCGTAATCTTGAGTGCCTGCCTTGTTAAAAAACAAAAAGAATCCTAATCATTTTTTGAGCTTGAAAGCATGACTTTCAGGCTCATTTTTTTACTGCTCCACCTCCACTTGTGCTATAATTAAAGTTATGGATAAAATTATTAAAACACTATCAAAAAGCGGGCATTTCCGTGCCTTTGTGCTAGATAGCACAGAAACCGTGAAAACAGCCCAAGAAAAACACGACACTATGGCGTCGTCCACCGTTGCTCTGGGTCGCACCCTCATTGCCAATCAAATTTTGGCTGCCAATGAAAAAGGCGATACAAAAATCACCCTGAAAATCTTGGCCAGCGGTGCTGTTGGGGCTATCATCTCCGTTGCCAATACCAAAGGTCAGGTCAAGGGCTACATTCAAAATCCAGACTTGGATTACAAACGGACCTCAACTGGCGAAGTCATCGTTGGGCCTCTTGTGGGCAACGGGCAATTCCTGGTTATCACAGACTACGGAACAGGTCACCCCTACAATTCCATGACACCCTTGATTTCTGGTGAGATCGGTGAAGACTTTGCCTACTTCCTAACAGACAGCCAGCAGACACCTTCAGCAGTGGGATTGAACGTATTATTAGACGAAGAAGACAAGGTCAAGGTGGCTGGCGGATTCTTGTTGCAAGTTTTACCAGGTGCAACCGAGGCTGAAATTGCCCGTTTCGAGAAACGTATCCAAGAAATGCCTGCCATTTCAAGCTTGCTGGCTTCTGAAAACCATATAGAAGCTCTGCTATCCGCCATTTATGGCGACGACGACTTCAAACGCCTGTCAGAAGAAGAAATCGGTTTTGTCTGCGACTGCTCTAAAGACCGCTTCCTCGATGCTCTGGCCAGCCTGCCAAAAACAGACCTGCAAGAGATGAAAGACGAAGACAAGGGCGTGGACATCACCTGTCAATTCTGCCAGACCCATTACCACTTTGACGAAAACGACTTGGAGGAACTCATCAATGGCTAATCTCAACACCCCTTTCATGATTGGTGATGTGGAAATCCCCAATCGCTGCGTGCTGGCCCCAATGGCTGGCGTGACCAACTCGGCCTTCCGCACCATTGCCAAAGAAATGGGCGCAGGCCTGGTCGTTATGGAAATGATTTCTGAAAAAGGCCTTCTCTACAACAACGAGAAGACCCTCCATATGCTCCATATCGACGACAACGAATACCCTATGTCTATCCAGCTTTTCGGTGGTGACGCAGAAGGACTAAAACGGGCTGCCGACTTCATCCAAACCAACACAAAGGCTAATATCGTAGATATTAACATGGGCTGCCCTGTCAACAAGGTCGTTAAAAACGAAGCTGGTGCCAAGTGGCTCAAGGACCCCGACAAGATTTACCACATCATCAAGGAAGTGACTTCAGTCCTCGATATTCCCTTGACTGTTAAAATGCGGACGGGTTGGAACAATACCGACCTAGCGGTCGAAAATGCCCTGGCAGCAGAAAGTGCCGGTGTGTCTGCCCTGGCCATGCACGGACGGACTCGCGAGCAGATGTACACAGGAACCGTTGACCTGGAAACCCTCACCAAGGTAGCTGGCAGCCTGACCAAGATTCCTTTCATCGCAAACGGCGACATCCGCACTGTAGAAGATGCCCGCCAGCGAATCGAGGAAGTCGGAGCTGATGCCGTCATGGTCGGACGAACTGCTATGGGAAATCCTTACATCTTCAACCAAATCAACCACTATCTTGAAACAGGAGAAGTCCTGCCCGACCTCTCCTTCGATGACAAACTCAATGTCGCCTTCGACCACCTGACCCGATTGACCAATCTCAAAGGCGAATCCATTGCCGTACGTGAATTCCGTGGTCTTGCCCCTCACTACCTCCGTGGTTCAGCAGGTGCTGCCAAAATCCGTGGTGCCGTTGCCCGAGCAGAGACTATCGAGCAGGTCCAAGAACTCTTTGACCAAGCTAGAGAGGCCTATCAAGAACGGATCACTAAGTAAGAAAATCTGAGAAGTTTGATACTTGCCAATCATTAAACATATACAAAAACGCATAAAGCCAGGGTTATAACCTGATTTTATGCGTTTTTTCTATACTGATTACATATCTTCCCCATCTTCAAAAAAGGCAACAAAGGCAGGAGCAATATAGTCTCGATACTTCTCTGGATTCTCGCGAATGAGGGTCGCTGAAATACCAAATTTTCTAGGACTGAAATAAGCTTGATAGCCTCGATTTTGCAGTTCCTGAGCGTATTCTTCCTCAGACACATAGAAGACTGGTACTTGATGTTCAGACAAATCCAATAAACCAAGCAGGCGTTCTAACCAAAGGTCCCAACCATCTGGATAGGGAGGCAAGTCCGCTTCATCCAAGGCACAAACTCTGACCAAATCATCACCCTCAAACTGCCCTTGAGCAAATTGAAATCGTTTGGTCAAATCTAAACCAATCAAATCCCCACGGTCCTTGGCATATCCTGACACCACAATACAAACCTGACCACAGGCCAACTTTGCTCGCTCGATCAAATCCAAATGTCCCTTGTGCATGGGAGCAAAGGTTCCGAAAACAACAGCTATGGTTTGATTCATAAATTTCCTTTCTACTTGCTAAAGAGGCGAGCAAGCTCACCTCTTCAACTATGCCATCCTTTTTTCAAAACGGAAGAACAATTCTGCATCTGGAAAGTCAGGCACATGTTCCATTGGATGGGCAGGATTGAAAAATTCTACAATCTGAAAGCCACATTTATTGACATAGAAATGAATATTACGTACCTCAAAATGCGAAGTGTGTGTTTCCCACACTTCCGTATCTGGATAAGCTTGCTCAATAGCCTGCCAGATGTTTAAACCCAGACCTTTGCCCTTATGATTGCCATCAACAAACAAGAGGTCCAAGGAGTTGCGCTTAGTTTCTAAATCAATCTGCACAACGACACCGCCAACCAATTCATTCTCCCAGTAGACCTGAAAGGCTTGAGCCTTAGGGGCAAGCAAGCTTTCCAAGATTTCCTCACGGCTAATCACCTCTTCCCCCTCTGGTATTTCCTCTGCCAAGGCTTCTAAAAACGCAGCTTGATTGCGACGAATAAATCCTTCACGCTCTTCTTCCAGAAGCGGTTTTAGTTCTACCATTTTTCCTCCTATTTGACCACATCAAACTTGAGCTCTTCACCCTTAACCCCAACTTTCAAGGTCGAGCCAGTTGGTAACTCCCCACGGAGCAACATCTCTGCCAAAGGATCTTCCAACTTGGTCTGCAAGAGTCTACGAAGTGGGCGAGCCCCCATTTCCGGGTCATACCCTTGTTTAGCCAATAACTTAAGGGCAGACGGCTGAAGTTTGAGAGTAATGTCTTTCTCAGCTGCAACCGCAAGCAATGGTTTGACCATGACTTTGACAACATCTTGCATATGAGTTTCCGTTAGGCTATGGAAGACAACTTTTTCATCAATACGGTTGATAAATTCAGGACGGTAGGCCTTTTTCAATTCCTCAAAAATGCGCTTCTCCACTTCCTTGTGGTCCTTAGACAAATCAAGGGCACCAAAACCAACTGTCTTATCATCGCGCAGGGCAGTCGCTCCAAGGTTTGAGGTCATGATAATGATGGTATTGGAGAAATCCACCTTGCGCCCTTTACTGTCTGTCAAGACACCATCATCCAAGACTTGCAAGAGAACATTGAAAATATCTGGATGGGCTTTCTCAACCTCGTCAAAGAGAAGGACCGAGTAGGGTTTGTTGCGAACTTTCTCCGTCAATTCACCACCTTCTTCATAACCAACATAGCCTGGAGGGGCACCATTTAGACGGCTGGCTGCGAATTTCTCCATGTATTCAGACATGTCAAAGCGAATCAAGGCTGACTCATCATCAAAGAGAACCTCTGCCAGCGCCTTAGCCAACTCTGTCTTACCGACACCAGTCGGTCCCAAGAACATGAATGAACCAATCGGTCTGCGACCTGTACGAATCCCTGACTGATTACGGCGAATAGCTCTGCTAACTGCAGAAATAGCTTCTTCCTGCCCAATCACACGCTTGTGCAATTCTGCTTCCAGATTCAGATACTTCTTAGTATCTGATTGGCTAAGCTTGGCTACTGGGATACCTGACAAGCGGCTAAGTGTTTCTAAAACATCTTCTTCTGTTACTTCAAGGTCATAGTTTTGACTAGCCTCGGCATCTTCTTTCGTTTTAATCAAAAGCTTGCTGACAGTCTTATATTTTTTATCCATCAAGGCCTTGTCTATGCTCGTCAGTCCTGTTTCCTCAGCCTGCCCTTTCACTCGATTTTGTACCGTTGCACTGGCTTCATCCAGCAAGTCAATGGCTGAATCCGGTAGGTTTTTACTGGTCAAATACCGCTTAGCGTAGGTCACAGCAGTCTCTACAGCTGCTTGTCCAATACGGACCCTGTGGTATTTTTCAAAAGTACCTTTTAAACCAGTCAAAATGGCAATGCTATCTTCCACTGTCGGCTCTTCAATGGTCACTTTGGCAAAACGACGAACCAGGGCTGCGTCTTTCTCAATATGCTTTTGGTACTCTGTCTGAGTCGTCGCTCCGACCGTACGGAGGGTACCACGAGCAAGAGCTGGTTTGAGGATATTGGCTGCATCCAAGGTCGAATCAATCCCTGAGCCAGAACCCATAATGGTATGCAACTCATCGATGAAAAGGATGACCTGACCATCTTCCTCGATGTCGTTGATGATATTATTCATCCGCTCTTCGAAATCACCACGGAAACGAGTTCCAGCGATAACGTTCATCAAGTCAAGTTCCAAAACCCGCATCTTAGCCAAGCTGACAGGGACATCACCTGCAGCAACACGTTGAGCAAGACCCAAAGCAAGCGCAGTTTTTCCGACGCCAGCATCACCAACTAGAACTGGGTTGTTCTTGGTTTTACGTGATAGAATTTGGATCATCCGTGCAATCTCAGCGTCTCGACCGATGACAGGTTCAATCTTCCCTTCACGCGCCAAAGCTGTCAAATCACGAGTGTAGTCTTCTAATCCACCACTTTGAGGTGCTGGGGGCATTCCCATCATCTGTCCCATATTGGTAGGTTTGGCTTTGCCACCCTTCATCACACTGCGGATAGCTTTAAGGTCCTCTTTGGTAAATCCCGCACGTGCCTCCAAGTTTTTACGCAAATCCAAGAAACGAAACTTATCATCTGAGTCTTCAAAACAAAAACCTACCTTGTCCAAAATCTGACTAGCTGTTGACCGCTTGTCCAACAACATAGCCATAAACAAATGTTCCGTTCCCAGCTCCTTAGCCTTGACGACTTCTGCAATTTTCTTGGCAAAACTAGCCGTTTCATCCAAACGTTTAGAAGATGGTAAAATACGAAAACTATCCAACTCTTCACGATAGACCTTGTCGGTCACGACAAAAGTTGCATGTTCATAGTCAGAAATTGAAATAGGATATTCTGCCAAAACAGCGCCAGCGACTGTATCATGGTTGATAACGAAAGACAAGAGAACATGCCAGGTTTCCAAGTAATCACAGGCATAACGTTGAGCCACTAACTGGGCATCTTCAAAAACCCGCTGTAAACCAGTTGAAATTTTCATGAATTATTCCTCTTTCCTATCTAAACGTCGTAGTATTTGATGCATCATGCGTGCTCGAATGGCACTTGCATCTTTTCCTAATATTTCATCAGATCCTGTGGACAAAAAGAGATTGCCTTCTCGTTCTGTCATCAATCCTTCATCAAAAAGGAGCTGTAAAATATCCGCATAAACCGTCGCAGACAACTGCTCACCCATATTGTTTAACAAATCATGGACCAGTTCGTGCTTATCCGAAAAGGTGATCCGCCCAATTCGGATATAACCACCACCACCACGCTTACTCTCAACAATATAGCCACGGCTGGCTGTAAAACGGGTTTTAATGACGTAGTTAATCTGACTTGGCACCACTTCAAACCGACTGGCCAATTCACTTCGACGCAACTCAGCTACACTGACTTGGTCCAAGATGGCTTTGATATGCTCTTCTATATAATCCGATGTATTCTTCATCGCCATAGTATCGCCTCTTTCTTTGACTATCTTTGACCATTATACCTTAAAATGACGAATTTTGAAAGCAAAAGCCTAGCAACTAGCGTAGCAGAATTTTGAAATCTGCTCTGCTTTATCCTATAATAAAAGAAAAAAACAGAAAGGACTAGGGCTTCCGTATTTAGTTGAACTGAATACGGGCTACGGACTAGGCCAAAAAGATAAACGAGAACTAGTAGTCGTTCTGTTTCCTATTTTTTATGTGTCCGCTTAAGGCCCTTTATATCTTATACCATGAACTTTCAAGATTACATTCAAGACTTTACAAGTGTGACTGTGAAGCAGGCACAGAACCTTCTAGCCGCCAAAGAGGGGGCTGTTCTCTTCATCGGACGAGCAACCTGTCCTTACTGCAACCGCTTTGCACCAAAACTCCACAAGGTCGCTCAAGACAAGCAAGTGACCATCCACTTCCTCGACTCCAGCCAAATCAGTCCAGAACTCCAGACCCTTCGCGACCACTACCAAGTTCCTACCGTCCCAGGCCTCCTCGTCGCTAAACCTACTGGAGTCCAAGTCCGCTGCGACTCCAGCATGACGGAAGATGAGATTGTGGTCGTTATTGAGAACTAATACATAACAGACAAAAGCACCGACCACAAGACCGGTGCTTTTTAAGGAGATTATGAAAAATATTTAGGATTGATATCAGTATAACCTAACCGAATATATCCGACATCCGCCCTAAGACCGATTTTACAAAAAAAGAAAAAGTCATTAGAAGTACAATTCTAACGACTTTATTTTGGTTTGAAGCATCGACCAAAAAGCCAAAACTTTTACCATCTTTATTACAACTTGATTATATCACAATATAACTTAAAGTGCTCTCTTATATACTATTAAACCAATAGATAAAGCAATAAGCATTACACCCAATAAGAAAATCTCTTTAGTAGTTTTTTCTCCTGTTTGAGGCAAAACTCTTATGTTGTTAGCAACTTTTTTGTTGTCAGCAACTTTATTTTCTTCAGAGGTATAAATAGTTTTAAAGAGAAGTTCAGTTTTTTTATCTTGATTCATTTCTGAAGCAACTATTGATGTACGTAATTGAGCTGTCACTTCATCCACTGAAACAAGAACAGTAACTCGATATTTTGTCTGGTCAAAAATATAACCTTCTAAACCATTATCTTCCTGAGAAAGTATATATGTGTACTTACCAGGTGTTGTATAGGTTAAATTTGAAAAACGTCCCTCTTCTTCTCCGTCAACTGTTACTTTTGTCCCTTCTTTAGGTAGGGGAAAGCTAGGATCTTCTGGAGTCAAAATAAAAGTAAACTTTCCATTAGGGAGGTTTTTTCCATTCTGAGTCACTAACTGGTTTTTGAAAACAATTTCAGTAACAACGGATTGTTCAGCAGAAACTGCATTGACCACATGACTTGTTCCTAAAACCATCCCACAAAAAACAAGTAACAGAGTGAATATTTTCTTCATATATAGCTCCATTATTCTATACTAATATCAAATGCTTTAAATTATCCCTAAAACCAATATTCTACCATCTGTTTCTGTATCTTCACAAGTCGACAACGCAACTAATCTATTTTGTTTCGTCATCTTTAAATCTCGATATTGAACTGATTTCGTCTTTATATGAGCTAGTAAATTCTCAAACCTCTGTTCATCAATTCCAGTCGGATTAAACATCATTTCATCAAAAGCATCTGTCTTCACACATGCAAAAAATGATATTGTCTTAGAAGAACCATCTGGGAGAAAAAGTGTCGCAGTTTTATGATCTTTAAAATAATCTGCGTTACAAAACTTTGGCAATTCCCCAAACATGACATCTCCTGTCATATGGTGGGCATAGATAATGGAATAAACATCATTAAAGCTAGATTGATTACGATGATCAAGGAAAACACTGCCAGAGAGAGAATATTCTCCCTCTACTGACTTATTAATATAGTCTAAGTTTGTTTTTCCTTGAACAAGAGGATAATCAATATTTGTTCCCTTTACTTCTAACCATCCTATTACTTCAGAATTTAAGTGTAGAAGCTTTTCAAAATCAATTTCATTCTCTTTATAACTTTGGTAATTAGCTGCGCTTGCATTATGATATAGAAAATAATTACTATACAAACCCAACAAAGCGAGTCCCAAAATTAGAAAACAGAACAGTAACAAACATCTATCAATTATCCAGTTTAACCACTTAATTAAGGCATACATATAACATTAGCATTGATTAAGCTTTTTTATTTTTAACAAAGTATAGAACTCCACCGATACCAACTAGTGTCATAACAGCATATGGAGCAATTGTCATCGCAACACCTGTCGGTGTATCAATGTTTTTATTATTTGTTACAACGATTGCATCTGAAGTATCATCTGAAATTTGTTCAGTAAAGTTATAGTCTTCTGGTGTAGCAACACCTGCCATACCATCCTTGTCTATAGTAGCGGTTTGCTGATATCCTTCTACAACATCTTCTCCCACTTTATAGGTAATACCAATTGGTAATTTATCAATACTCAACGACTCACCATCTTTCAATGTAAATTTGTTTTCTCCTATTGAAAGTTCTTTAGGTGTACTTTTACCGGCCTTATCATTGATCTTAGCAGAAATTTTTCCACTCTCTTTATAGAATTGATTAGCTTTCAAAGTAATAGTAAATTCAAAACCTTTATTCTTATCACCAGCATTACCAGTCACTTTTTTTGTCACAGTTAACGCTGTTGTTTTCAAGGCGTTATCAAACTTAATTGGTTCCTTAGCTTCACTGCCTTCTTGACGTGAAATAATATACTTAGGTTTAATTGTATCGCCTTCACTCAATACATAAACATCAACTACATATTTCTTGTTAGAATAAGTTACACCTGGAGTATTTCCAGAAGTTTCTGTCACTAAATAGCGATACACCCCTGGTCTTGGATATACAACTTTTGAAAAATCAAAATCTGTAGTTTTATCTTTATTTGCCATAGTATCAGTATTAGAGTATGAAATAATTTTCTGTGTTTCCATACCCTCTACAATACCTGAATATACCGTTAAGCCATCTTTTGTTTCAGTTGAATCAGCTACATTCTGTGAAGTGATAGAAAAAGTAAAATCTGTAGCTGGTGACAAAACACCCTCTGTCAACGCAAATGACTTAGTCACCCGTAATGACGAACCATTCACTACTGGAGTCTCCTCCGCCTTAACTGTTCCTGTAGTAAGCATCATCAATGCCAAACCTGATACTAAAAAACTATACTTCTTCATTTTATATTCTCCTTCTATTTTTAAATATCTCTCACTCTGATGAGTGTAGTCACAACTCCTTTTATTTTATTTATAGGAATTGCTCCAATAAACCGACTATCCGTTTGTTCTTTTCTAAAATCATACAGAACAAAGTAACTTCCCGCAGGAATTTCATAGGGATAGCTAACACCACTTGAATGGGCTGAAGTTTGATAGGGAAGCTCTTCTTCGCGAACATGACCATTCACCATCAATTCTCCCTTATCTGTAATATCAACAATATCACCTGACTGTGCGACTACACGTCCTACACGTTCGTAATCTTCTTCTTGATAAACAACAACATCATTAATTTTTATATTGTCATAAATTCTTGAATATATCGCCAAATCACCAACTTTTAAATTTGGAAACATGTGAATATTTTTTACAAAAATCACGCCTACGACAAAGTTTAGAAAAATGTATCCTATCCCTGCTATTACAGCACACTTAGTAATAAATTTTTTCAATCCTTGTCTACCTTCTCGCGACTGATTTTTATCATCTTTTTGAATAGGATTATTCCTTCTTTTACCCATACGTTTTTATTTTCTTTTAAAGCTGACAAATACGGTCGATACAATAGCTACCACAGCCAGACTAAACATCATTTGATATATATTGGTATTATCAGAAATTCCTGTCGGTACAACAATTTCTTTATTATTTTCGAACATCACAGCAACATCTGTGGAAACAGCGTTCCTTGTAATCTCTTTTGTTCCAACAAGTTGTTCTGAATCAACACTGATTGTTGTTTTGTAATCATCATATGCAGATTCTTTTATAGTATATGTGTAATTTGTTGGAATGTTTAAAATCTCAGCGGTATCATTATCTTTCAATGGGAAGGAGATTCTACCATTTTTCAATGTTAGTTCAGCATTTTCTTCACTTCCTGTAATTTTGACTTGATATTCTCCTGCTAATGGTTGACCGGCTGCATCTTTCAACTCTACTTCAAAATAGAAGTCTTTTGACTTATCCGAAGCTGTCCCTGTAACCTTTTTAGAAATTTGCAACTTGTGCGTCGTAGGTACAACAACTCCTTTTTTGTCTTCCATTCGAATCACATCAACCAATCCATCTGGATGATACTGCGTACCAATGAGTGACTGATAGCCGTTATTACTTGGAACAAAAAAATCTAAATCTGGCAACCCATCTGCACTCTCATTATTTTTGGCATACTCAATCAAGTCTTTTGTTACTTTCAATGTAGCATCATTCATATCACCAAAGCCATGAGTATCTTCGCTCTTCCATTTGTCTACATCTGCACTGTCTGTAAAATGGTAGATTGCTAATTGAGTCGCTGCACGGAATTGTGTTGCTGTCAGATCTTGAGGAAGATTATCGTTTGTCCCTTTGTAGCCTTTGTGAATAACTTTTTTTATCCATGTCAAAAATACATTAGGATCAGTAGTTCGTGGAGAAACTGCATATTTTAATAAATCATTCCCTTTAATATGCGTAAACTTAACTTCACTAAGTGTTGCTACATCAGGTTCGATAGTATCCCCATTATCGTAAGAATCCGGAGGTGAATGCAAATCTGCATTAAAACAGTAAACAACCTGAGGAGTTCCATCTGCGTTTTTGGCATAATAAAATTTTGCATAATTTTTTGTATCTAAATTTTCTTCAAAATAATAGTCATTGTACGCAATAGCCGAAAAAGGAGTCCCATTCTCTTTATAAGGATTATCAACAAATTGACCATTTTTCTGAACTTGAACCTTGCCGTTCTGAACTTTAAAGGTTATAGGTTCTGCTATTCCATAACCTTGAGGCGGACTCACCTCAGTCAGTACATAAGTACCGTCCGGCAAACTTACTTGTTCTCCGACTCCGTTACTCATGAAAGTTTTTTCTTGGAAACCGCTGCCTTCTGTTTGAGTTAATTTTAAAGTTGCCCCCTCTAACAGTTTAGAGTAGTCGCCTTCCGCATACTTTCGGATAATAACCTGAGTTCCTACTTCTTCTGCTATCACCTTATTTTGCTTCCAACCAAATACAGAACAAAACAAAATGAACACAAAGAGTAGACTAAATTTATGAATATTTTTCATATATCCTCCGTGTTTTTTTATAACGCCAATACTTCCTTCCTCTAGCACTATTTATTTGGAGCTATAGGAAGGAAGCACTAGTTTAAAATCTTATTCAAACAATTGGAGGTTATTTACCAAGAGCTGCTGCCATTGTCGCTGCAACTTCTGCTTCAAAGTCGTTTGAAGCTTTCTCGATACCTTCACCCACTTCGAAACGAGCAAATTCTACAACTGAAGCGTTCACTGAGTTCAAGTAAGCTTCAACTGTTTTGCTGTCATCCATGATGTACACTTGTGCAAGAAGTGTGTAAGCTTGGTCAACTTGAGTGTTGTCAAGCAAGAAGCGATCCATTTTACCTGGGATGATTTTGTCCCAGATTTTTTCTGGTTTGCCTTCGGCTGCCAATTCTGCTTTGATAGCTTCTTCAGCTGCTGCAATCACTTCGTCAGTCAATTGAGCTTTTGAACCGTATTTCAACAATGGCAATGCTGGTTTGTCAACCATTGCACGGCTTTCGTTGTCTTGTTCGATTTTGTGGTTGATTTGTGCCAACTCATCTTTAACGAATTGCTCATCCAATTCAGTGTAAGAAAGAACAGTTGGTTTCATCGCAGCGATGTGCATTGAAATTTGTTTTGCAAGAGTTTCGTCGCCACCTTCAACAACTGAGATAACACCGATACGGCCGCCGTTGTGTTGGTAAGCACCAAATGCTTGAGCATCTGTTTTTTCAACCAAAGCAAAGCGACGGAATGAGATTTTCTCACCGATTGTTGCAGTTGCGTTTACGTATGCTTCTTCAAGGGTTTCACCTGAAGGCATAGCCAATTTAAGAGCTGCTTCGTTGTCTGCTGGTTTACCTTCTGCAATTACTTTAGCAGTAGTGTTTACCAATTCAACGAATTGAGCGTTTTTCGCAACAAAGTCAGTTTCAGCGTTCACTTCAACAACTGCTGCTACGTTACCATCAACGTAAACACCTGTCAAACCTTCAGCTGCTACACGGTCAGCTTTCTTAGCTGCCTTAGCCATACCTTTTTCGCGAAGCAATTCAATCGCTTTTTCGATATCACCTTCAGTTTCAACCAATGCTTTTTTCGCGTCCATAACGCCTGCACCTGATTTTTCACGCAATTCTTTAACGAGAGCTGCTGTAATTTCTGCCATGTCTATTCTCCTTGTTTGTATTTATAAAATAGAGGAGCGGGCTCAGCCCTGCCCCTCTAGGATTGTTTTTGTGTTTGATAAATAATGTAGAATGCACTCGGACTAAAAAGCTAGAATTTAGAGAAATCTAACGCTTTTCTTAACGCCTTCGTTACTTATTCAATTGTACTCAGGCTAAAATCTTAGTGAAAAAGATAAACTTCCTTGTATGCAAGCATACTGCGTCAGTTTCCTATTTTCATACAGATTTCTAAACGCCTTCGTTACTTATTTTCCTTCTACAACTTCAACCAATTCTTCGATTGATTCTGTAGATGCTGGCTCAGCTGCCAATTCAGCTTCAACTGCTGCTACGCTGTCTTCACCTTGGTTGCCTTCGATGATAGCGTCAGCCATTTTAGCTGTGATCAATTTAACAGCGCGGATAGCGTCATCGTTAGCTGGGATGATAACATCGATATCATCTGGATCTGTGTTTGTGTCAACCATCGCTACAACTGGGATACCCAATTTTTTAGCTTCTTTAACAGCGATTTGCTCTTTGTGTGGGTCAACTACGAACATTACGTCTGGAATGCGTGGCATGTCAGCGATACCGCCCAAGAATTTTTCAAGACGAGCACGTTGTTTGTTCAACAATGCTACTTCTTTCTTAGGAAGCACTTCGAAAGTTCCATCTTCTTCCATTCGGTTGATTTCTTTCAAACGAGCGATACGTTTTTGGATTGTACCCCAGTTTGTAAGAGTTCCACCCAACCAACGGTGGTTGATGAAGTATTGACCAGCGCGGATAGCTTCGTCTTTAACAGCTTCAGCAGCTTGTTTTTTAGTACCTACGAACAAGATAACTGCGTCGTTTGCTGCAGCGTCACGGATGAATTCGTAAGCTTGGTCAGCCAATTTTACAGTTTGTTGCAAGTCGATAACGTGGATACCGTTACGCTCTGTGAAGATGTATTTAGCCATCTTAGGATTCCAGCGACGAGTTTGGTGACCGAAGTGTACACCAGCCTCAAGAAGTTGTTTCATTGAAATTACTGCCATGAGTATTTCTCCTTTTTGTTTTTTCTCCTCTCCCGAACTTCGACTTGCAGCCCAACCTTTCGGCAACAAGACCACAATTGGTCCGAGATGAGTATTTGTTGCACAGCAACTTTATCAGTATATCAGAATACCTGCCTATTTTCAAGTAAAACAACCGAGAAATTCATAAAAATCTGCCATCCCAAAATTCAGTAAATTCCCAAAGTAAGTTCTAGTCTACCGTAAAATCTGGAAATTGGGCTGATTCGGAAATTTCCACTTGACCAATTTCACTATTTAAGGTACAATATTCTTTGTTATGGCGGTATAGCCAAGTGGTAAGGCACGGCTCTGCAAAAGCTTGATCGTCGGTTCAAATCCGTCTACCGCCTTTTAATATTCTAAAAAACCTAGGAATCTCCCTAGGTTTTTTGCTATTCTTTTCGCTTCAGATTTCCGAGGGCCATAGCTCCACCAAATAGACCTAACAAGGCACTTATAAAGACACTTCCAAGGCTATCCCCAGTTTGAGGCAGTTTCCCACTAGTATCCGCCACTAATGCACCTGTCTCTCCTCTTCCGCTTCTTTCAAAGAATGCTCTGTGAGGTACGGACACTTCTATTCTCTCGTCAGAAATTCCTAATGCCTCCTCATGTTTTGTAAGTCTCCCCAAATGCTCCACACCATCTTCTCTTGTATCGCCAGTTAACAGCGCGATTTCAGTGGATTCTGTTTGCGGAGCAAGTGAATCCTCTTCTTTTGGCATTGGTACCTGCACTTCTGATTTCGGAATAGGAATGCTAGGGGTTTGATCCTTGTCTGATTGCTCCACATGAAGGTCTTTTTCAGGAACCTGCTCAGATACCTCCTTGTCATTTAACCGTACCTTATATTTCTTCACAACAGCATTTCCAAAACTGTCACTCAAATCAAGTTTGACTGTATCCCCGTCTTTCAGACTATGTAACTCATAGCGAAAGGCTTTTTCATTATTTCCATACTGCCTCCAGAAGCCTCCTCGAGCTACAAAATCTTCGTTGATCTTCAAGGACCAATAAATTCCATTATCCTTGGCACTTCCGGTGAGTGTCAAGTGCCCATCGGCATCTGCTAGGAGAACTCCTGCATACTGATTTTCCTCGTCTTCATCTTCATCACTATCCACTACCTGTCTTTCCAATGGTAGCACCTCATTTTCCAGCTGTAAAACAGGATTTTCTGTATCAACCAACATCTGATATTTCTTCGTGTAAGTCAACTCACCCGCCTCATTGTACACACTTATATCCACAACATTTCCCTCTTCAATCAGGGTAACTGGATAGGTCAACTTACCATCCTCAAAATAGCGTTTTTCGCCACCATTGATGCGCACAGAATGAGCTTGATCCGTTTCTGCTTCTATTTCAAATGTAAATAAATAAGTCCCATCTTCTTGCTTTTTGAAGTCGACTAACCCGCTATCTAGCTCACGACCAAGACTTTCTTTATTGAAACGAATCGGGTCAATCAACCAGTTATTGACAGTAATCGGAACTTCTGTTTCCTCCTCATCATCCAGACTCTCTGGACTTGTATTGATACGAAGGTCCTTTAATTTATTGCCCTTCTCATCTACCGCAGTTAACATGATGGCTCTAGGAAAATCAGATTTAAAGAAGTCTTGCTCAAAACTGCCGTCTTCTTTTACATCTATGATTTTCAGCTCTCCCTTACCAATGTCTAGATTGGAATAGTAAAGTTTGATGTCCTTAGGAAGACTAACATTATCACTCACTTTCCCCTTCAATGTAAAACGCCCATTTTTACCAATCTGGATAACCTCTTCATCCTCTTCATCTTTTTCAATATCAAGATTAATCGTCGGCTTTTCATTATCTACCAAATAATTCAAGGTTTTAGTGTAAATGAGGTTGCCATCCTTATCTTTCAAGATTAATTCAAAACTATGACGTCCATCTGATTGCTCTGGAATCTGGAGAGATAGTTGACCATTCTCAAGAGAGTAATTCACAGCCTGAGCATCCAAGTTAGCCTGTACATCGGAAACTTGCGCTGAGACGTTCGCTTTAATTTCTACAGTTTTCTTACTGCGAATTGCCATCAAATCTTCCAAATTTTTAAACTGGATTACAGGCGCCATCAAATCTTTTTCAACAGCAACCACATTACCCGCTATATCCATCACCTCAACACGGAGATGATTTTTAGCATCGAGTGGCAGTTCCACTTCTTTGAGATGGTAATGTAGTTGACCTGCATCATCTACAACCTTTTCAACAAGAAGATCTTCTCCATTTAGATTAGCTCGAACCTCCCAAACTTTATTATTATCCTTGGCTGTGACGACCAGTTCTCTATGGCTGGTCAGACGATTGGTATCGATCGCGACAATTTCTGGCTTTTGATTATCAATTTTGACTGGCAGATAGGTATACTGATAGGCCCCATTTTCTTTATTTTTTACCCGCAATCTAAAGAAATATTGTCCTTCCGGTGCTGGTATGTTTTCATCCTTGCTTGCATCGTACACTTTCCCATCCCAACGGTGCAATTCTATCGGAGTACGAAGCTTGGAATACTCCGAAAGACTTTCAAAATAATCTACATAGCGAACACGAGACAGCATAGTTCCTGTATCAATCCGCCTTAAAACAGGAGCGTCTTCTGTAGCTTCTTTTACAATATCCAAATCATAGTTGGTAATATCCCTCAATAGCGCAAATCGAACAAAGGCATTCCCAATCTGACTATCCGAATGCTGGTTTTGAATTGCGATATTGTCTGGATTGAGAGGCGATTGATTATCTTGAATCTTTTCACGCCCAAGTTCAATATAGCGCCCAGACTTATTGTGTTTATAGCTAGATAAAACTGAGGTCAGTTTCAATTTAGAACCAGTTTCCCAAGCCGGTGCATCAACAATCCTTTCTTTTGACCAGTCACCCACAAAGCCAAAATAAGGAATGCTGATGTCAGACTGCCCCTCCGTCAATGATTTGAAGTAAATATACCCTTCTGCAAACTGGTCTTTCGCTTCTCCTGCATCCAATTTCAGGCGAATGGTTCTCTTCTCTTTCGGACCTAGTTGAATGGATTGCTCAGAAAGATGAATACTCGAACCCTTGATTTCTGCCGCATGAATCTCTTTAACTACTTTTCCAGAACGTCCTATTCTATCAACAGGAACATCTTGACTAGTCAATACTTTCCCAGCTGAAATAGCAAAGCTTCTTTGTTGGTTTCCCAGATTTTCCAAGGTTACCTCAAATTCTGTCTCACGCCCTATTTCTTTTAATTCCACCCCTCCTTTTAGACGTTGGTGAAGAATCACATCTGTTTCAAAGGCTCTATCGATCTGCAGCAGACCAGCACCTTGTTGTCTCGGAGAATTTTCCAAAGCATGCCCAGATGAATCTAGAACATCAATCAAAGGGGTAGCAGTATTCATCAAAATGATTCTCAGCAAATCCATCCTAGTCATGCCTTCTGGTGGTGTCATTTGGCGAATCCGTGGCAATAAAAGTGCACTGGCACCCGCCACAATTGGCGAAGCCATCGAAGTCCCTGACATGGAGCCATAACGATTGTCATTCAAGGTTGCATAAACATCCTCCCCTGGTGCCACAATCTCTGGCTTCAATTCTAAGTTGACCGTAGGACCCCAACTAGAAAAACCTGATACAGTCGGCACTTCAATTAACTTCTTCATTCCAATTGTAGGTTTAAGAACCAAACCAGTGTTACCTTGCGATTGGTTGGCAACTTCTAATAATCGCCTTCCATCTTCCCCACTAAGACTGATGCCCCAGATAGAGGAATAGGAAAGCAAAGTCTTATCGTCTACCAATAACTGATGGGTCTTATAATAATCCTTATTCCATCCCTGATCAGTATTTATCACAATAATTCCAGCAACATCCTTGAATTTCAAATTACGAACGGCATCTTTCAAGTCAAACTTATCTTTTTTGATAATCGCTACTTTACCAGCCAAATCAAGCCCCTGCACTTCTTCCCAGCGACCATTTCCAGCATCTACAAATTCATATTTTCCCTCTGTAAGCGTTGTATAGCCAATAGGATAGTAGCCAAAAGACTGTCCATTCAGCATAAATTCACGTTGAACAAGATGGGTATTTCTTGCCGAACCAACCCCGATAACTGCGGGAGTCGCTGCCACACCAACTGTTGTTGCCGTATCCACAGCTCCTAAGGCATTATTTGTATGCAAGTCAAAGGAGGTGTCTGAAGAGGAGGCACCAGCATTACCAATAGCCGCTGTAATGATAATCCCCTTTTCTGCTGCCCTCTTAGCAATCGTGTAGTAAGCATTCCCTGGCAGCCCGCTATCATAATAACCAACGCTCAAACTAATGACATCTGCCCCGTGTTTGATAGCATCTTCAATAGCAGCATAAGCAGCATCCTCCGTCTCAGCTTTATAATTTTTAGGGTCATTTGAAAAAATCTTGTAGACTAGCAGTTGTGCGTTGGGAGCAATACCATCAATCCCCTGTTTAGACGCAACTTCTTCGTCTGTTGCATTTCCAGCCAGAGTTCCTGCTATGTGCATACCATGTGGTTCGTGGGTATCATCGTAGAGATTATCGTTACCGGATACGTAATTATAGCCATGAGGAACTTTCAGTGTGTATGTCCCTGTCGTAGATGGAGTAATTTCCTTGATTTTAGGGACGACACCTTCATCCAACCTCATGTCTTTGTGCTTAATATCCAAACCAGAGTCAATGACTGCAATCACCATTCCGCGACCATCTGTCTGATATTTAGAACTTGCTTTTAAGGCACCAACCAGCTGTTTAGCAGTATGAAGAGTCGGTCGGATACGGCGACTCTCTTCTAAAGAGGTTAATTCGGTAATTGCCTTCACATCAGACAAACTTTCTTTCCCTACCTCTACAGATGCTCCCGTTAAAACCTCCTTATACTCATGAACAATTTTAACGCCATCAATTTTCTTTAATTTATCCAATACAAGATTTCGGTTCTCGTCGGAAAATTGTAAAATATAGCGCCCTCTTGTCACCTCTTCTGGCTCAACCGGTGATTCCTGCGGGCTTGTTTGAGGAGCACTAGCTTCTTTTCCGCTGATGTCTTCTTTTTCCTTTGACTCATCTGTTGTCTTACCAGCTGTAGTTTTTATCTCGGTCGCAGCTTGATCTGTGAGAAGACCTGATTCTTCACCTGCCTCTGTGTCTACAACTTCTTCGACCACTCCCTCTTCAGCAACTGGTTCATCCACCTGATCCGTTTTAACTGGCTCATCTGATAATGGTCCATCTTCTTTTTTCTCTGCCACAGAATCTTGCTTGCTGTCCATATCCGTTGCGACCGCAACCGTAGACTCCAATCCTTCTCCACTAGTATCTGCTTGAACCATCGGAATACCTGTGATAAAAAATCCTATTGATACCGATGCCACACCGACACTTAACTTCTTGATACTAAAGCGTTGTTTATTCTCAATTTGAGACCACTTCTGTTTCATAAAACCTCCATTTTTAAGATTGATTAATTTATAAGTTAGGTACACCTAATTCTATAAAATTTTTAAATCTTTGGCAAGGTTTTTTTGAATTTGCCCTCAAAAACAAGAAAAAGCACAGGTCTCCCTGCGCTTTAACAACTTATTACAACTCAGCAATCTGGCTCAAATTAACTTCAGCAATGGTATCATTACCAAACATAGAGATAACCATCTTAACCTTGTTGTTGTCGATTTCTGTAATTTTACCTGTGTAGTCTGTGAAGGCACCGTCAATGATACGAACAGTGTCACCAACTTTGACATCAATATCAAATTCTTGAACGGTTTGTCCCATAGATACCAAGATTTGACGGATTTCTTCTTCCAAGAGTGGTGTTGGTTTTGAGCGGTTACCGTGGGAACCTACGAAACCTGTAACGTTTGGCGTGTTACGCACTACAAACCAAGCTTCATCCGTCATAACCATTTCAACCAAAACATAACCAGGGAAACGATTTTCTTCTACTTCCTTGACCTCACCATTTTTCTCAACTTGAACGGTCTGAGTAGGAATTTCTACACGAAGGATGTTTTCCAACATGTTATAAGTGTGGGCACGTTGGACCAAGTTTTCCTTCACTTTATTTTCATATCCTGAGTAGGTCTGTAAAACAAACCAGCCTTTATCAAAACTATCGTACATTGTTACTTCCTTTCTTTGGAAACACGGAATTTTTAGACGCTAAAAAAAGCCCGAAGGCTTTCGCTTTTCCTTATTATATCACTTCCATTTTACAAATGGCAAGTATTTTCTAGAAAAGATTGATCAAGCTCATGATTCCTCGTGACAAAATCAAGTCAAAGAGGTAAACCACCGCTACGAAAAAGGCAGTATATTCCACTACAGACACGAAATCCGTCCAGCTCTGCTTACGAGTTGGCCAAGACGTATCTTTTAAAATGCGGATAATGTCTTTGATAAATTTCATGCGTGACTCCTATCTGGTTTCCTTGTGAACAGTGTATTGTCCACAGTGTTTACAAAATTTATTTACTTCTAACCGTGTTGGCTTGGGATTGCTCGAAAGGCTGATTGAATAGTTTCGAGAACCACAAACAGTACAGGCTAGGCTTGCTTTTTTTAGTGCCATAAAGCCCTCCATCCTCTTCATTCTACCATGTTTTTATGGATTTGACAACTCTCCAAACCAAGACGTGATGTTATCCCACAAGGTTTTTGCTCTTTCTGGTAACTGGGCATCGATTAGATTTTGTTTGGTTTGCTCAATCAAGTTTTTCGCCTGATCTGAAATTTCTTGTACCTGTTCTTGACCAAGGCTTGATTCAGTTTGCGCAGCTTCATCTGGAGCTACTTCTACAATACCATTTTGAACATAGGCATTCTCCACATCGAAGGAAGTCCCTGCTGTATTTGGCAAAATCGCATCAGCTACTGTGCGGAAGACTGTTGGAGCCATCCAGTAGCCACTGCTATCAATGTAATGATTCTCATCCGTCTGTTCAAAACCAACCCATTGACTGATAACCAAATCAGGTGTATAAGCAATATACCACTGGTCATTAACAAGATTTACATCAAAACTTGTTTCGGTTGTTCCCGTTTTTCCTGCAAGATAGTAATTCGTCGCATCTGCAGATACACCTAAACCATTCGTATAGGTCCCAAGCATCATAGAGGTCATTTTATCTGCAACCGAGCGGTCAATTACTTTTGTACTTGTCTCGCGATGCTGAGCCAATACCTTTCCACTCGCTGTTTCAATACGTGTAATTAGATGAGCATCCTTCATTACACCATCATTCGCAAAAGCACTATAGGCCTGAGCCATTTGCAAGGGGTTCGTTTCCACACCTGATCCGATTGACGCACCAAGTACCTTTTCAACATTTTCCATATCAAGACCAAACTTTTGACCAAATTCAAAAGCTTTGTCAATCCCAAAGGTATTTACAATATATGCAACTGGCAGATTGTAAGATAAAGCTAAAGCTTGGTACATTGGAATGGTATCCGAAGTTGAATAGTCATAGTTGTGTAAGGTATAATCCCCATAGGTTTCTGTATGGTTATCCAATGGTGTATCAATTGCCCAACCCGCTGCTACCGCTGGCGCATAGGCAACAAGAGGCTTAATAGTTGAACCGGGACTACGCTTAGCTTGAGTCGCAAAGTTGAATGTTCGAAACACAGCGTCTTCCGAACTATTCACGCGCCCAACCAAGGCTCGAACCCCGCCAGTTGTAGGATCCAAAGCTACACTTGCAGCTTGAGCATGGGTACCATCAAAACTTGATGTTGGGAACATAGTCTCATCATTAAAAATCACCTGCATGCTGGCTTGAGAATTTTGATCCATCTCTGTGTAAATCCTATAGCCGTTATTAATAATGTCTGATTCTTTCAGTCCGTATCGCTCAATCGCCTCAGCAATCACAGCATCAAAATAGGATGGATAGGAATAATTGCTTTGTTTCCCTGTATAGGTATCTGAAAGCTGACTGGCTAGGTCTACTTGGAAACCTGCATCTGCAGTCGCCTGATCAATATAACCAGCATTGACCATATTTTGCAGGACTGTATCCCGACGATTAACTGCATT
The DNA here is from genome assembly GCF_044427305.1 of Streptococcus sp. 2021WUSS109. Taxonomy (NCBI): domain Bacteria; kingdom Bacillati; phylum Bacillota; class Bacilli; order Lactobacillales; family Streptococcaceae; genus Streptococcus; species Streptococcus sp. 2021WUSS109. Next base: position 64,654 of record NZ_JAOTGF010000005.1, on the reverse strand, counting down.
TTCTAGAGAATAATAAGGATTATAAATCTCAGGTCCCTTGAGCATCCCTGCTATGACGGCCGCTTGCTCAAGAGTAAGATCACTGGCTGGAATACCGAAGTATTTTTGGCTTGCATCTTCCACTCCCCAGACCCCGTTTCCAAAGTAGGCATTGTTGAGATACATGGTCAGGATTTCTTGCTTGCTGTACTTTTTATTGATTTCAAGGGCCAAAAAGAATTCTCGAGCCTTTCGACTGATGGTCTGATCCTGAGTTAGAAAGGCGTTTTTAGCCAACTGTTGCGTAATAGTTGAACCACCTCCAGACCGACCTAACGTCAAGGCAGCCAAAATTGTACGCTGGTAATTAATGCCCGAATTTTTGTAGAAGCTCCGATCTTCTGTAGCGATAACGGCATTCTCTAAATTATCAGAGACAGCATCCAGCTCTACATAGGTCCCCTTCTGACCAGACAATGTCCCTGCTTCTGCACCATCTTTATCGTAAATAATCGTTGTAGCTTTTAGCGCCTGCTGTAAATCACCAACATTAGCTGTCTTTGCAAGGAAAAATAGATAGCCACCTACTGTAAGAACTGTCAGGACCATTAAAATGATTAAAATTTTAGTCAGTTGATAACGGCGCCAAAATTTACGAATCGGCTCCGGAATACGTGATTTTTTCTTTGGTTTATCAACAGAGCCACGATTTCCCCTGCGGCGACGGCTAGGTCGGTCTTCATGATCAATTTGGAAATCTTCTGGAACTTCAATCGGCTGATGTTGCAAATCGTCCATACTTTACCTCTTTCTAGTGAATTTTGTACCATTATACACCATTTCCTAAAAACTAGCAGAAAAAAGCCTGCGATAACTTGTGACAACTGACAGAGAAAATTTTCCAAAAATATGATAAAATAGGGTCATTCTGAACAAAGAAGAGGATTCCCATGACACAAGTATATGACATTACTATCATCGGTGGCGGACCAGTCGGTCTCTTCGCCGCCTTCTACGCCCACCTCCGTCAAGCCAAGGTCAAAATCATTGACTCCCTGCCCCAACTGGGTGGTCAGCCTGCCATTCTCTATCCTGAGAAGACCATTTTAGACATTCCGGCCTTTCCAAGCCTAACCGGACAGGAATTGACCGACAACCTCCTGGCCCAACTGGCGCCCTTTGACACAACTATTTGCCTCAATGAAACCCTGATTGCTATTGAGCCAGGAGAGGTCATTTCCCTGACGACTAACAAAGGTAGCCACCAGACCAAGACCCTGATTATCGCTATGGGTGGCGGTGCCTTCAAGCCACGTCCACTGGAGATTGACGGTGCTGACAGCTTTGACAATGTCCACTACCACGTATCCAATATCCAGCAGTATGCCGACAAGGACATCGTCGTCTTGGGTGGCGGTGACTCTGCGGTCGATTGGTCCCTGGCCTTTGAAAAAATCGCCAAGACCACTCACATCGTCCACCGTCGCGACAACTTCCGAGCCCTTGAGCACAGCGTGGAGGAGCTCAAGCAGTCCAGCGTCAGCATCCACACACCTTTTGTTCCTAAAGGGCTTTCTGGGGAAAATAGCAGAGCTTCTGAGATTCATTTTGACAAGGTTAAGAGCGAGGACAAGCTCAGCCTGTCTTTCGATCACCTCTTTGTCAACTACGGTTTCAAATCATCTGTCGGCACGCTGAAAGAATGGGGATTGGAACTCAATCGCCACCGCATCGTGGTCAACAGCAAGCAAGAAACCTCTGTCCCTGGTATCTATGCTATCGGTGACTGTTGCTTCTACGAGGGCAAGATTGACCTGATTGCGACTGGACTGGGTGAAGCCCCAACCGCTGTTAACAATGCTATGAACTACCTCAATCCAAATGAAAAAGTGCAACCCAAGCACTCAACCAGCCTATAAGATGAAAATTGATATTCGCATACCCCAAGCCTTTCCACAACTGACTGTCAAGGAAGTCTTGGAAGATTATTTTCTCATTCCCAGAAAAATCCGCCACTTCCTCCGCACCAAGAAGCATGTCCGTGTCAACGGCCAACTAATAAACTGGCAGAGCCCCATTGCTGCAGGTGACCTGCTAGAATTAACCTTTGACCAGGAAGATTATCCTAAAAAAAGCATCCCTCTGGGGCAGGCGAACTTGGTGGAGGAACTCTATCAAGATGAGCATTTGATTATCGTCAACAAGCCTGAGGGCATGAAAACCCACGGCAATGAGCCGACGGAAATTGCCCTGCTCAACCATGTATCTGCCTATGTCGGTCAGACCTGCTATGTGGTCCACAGACTTGATATGGAAACCAGCGGAGCCATTCTCTTTGCCAAAAATCCCTTTATCCTGCCCATTCTCAATCGGCTTTTGGAGGACAAGGTCATCTACCGTGACTACCTGGCCCTCTGCCAAGGGCAGCTAAGAAAAACAGACTGGACTATCACTGATAAAATCGGACGGGACCGACACGACCGCAGAAAGCGGGTGGTCGACAACCGCAAGGGACAGGTCGCTTTGACCCAAGTCTATCTCTTGAAGCCCCTTGGCAAAAATAGTCTAGTTTCCTGTCGTCTTCAGACAGGGCGGACACATCAGATTCGGGTGCATTTGGCTCATCATGGCCATGCTCTGATTGGCGACCCTCTTTACAGTCGAGTCGCTGCCCCTCGCCTTATGCTCCACGCCCAAAAACTCAGCCTAACCCACCCGCTGACACTTGAAGAAATCAGTGTAGAAGCACGATCGGAGAGTTTTGAAAATGTCTTGAAACACATGAAATAAATAGCGGTACCCTTAGAGTTCTATATCCCTATTTCACTGGACTAATCCAGTGAATTTTTTTATGCTTCCACTAACCAAAAAATCCAGACAAGGTAATCTTGTCTGGAATTAAAACTCTACTCTGGCACAACAACCTTCAAACAAATATCTGTCGGCTGTAGTACTTTTTGAACCTGCACCAAAAAGGCAAGACCGTTATCTGATGGGGCATACTGAAAAGTCAGATTGATAACTTTTTCTATAAAGTCATCCCCATATCCTTCCGCATATTGCTTGCTTTCAATAAAGTGGATGTAGTTGTTAAGCTTTTCTTGGAGTTTGAGTAAGTGGTCTTGTTCGGTGTCAGGAAGCCATTCGTTCCCATCTGCTAGTAATAATTCAAGATGACCATCTACAATACCGAGAGAGTCGATGGTTGCTGTATCCAAGGAAATGGCTTTACTTACACTCCATAATGGAGAATAGTATTCGGGCATATCTCCCTGTTCTACACTGAATTTGTTGGACGACACTGTTAAATCAAGCAGGCGTAAAAACTTATTTTTTGCTTCTTCAAAATCATTAAATTCATATTTTCCTCTAACGGATGCACGATCCATTGTCGCATAAACTTGATACACCTGTTGGTCTTCATCAAAATCAATGCGAACTTGCCACTCGTCTAGACTTTTGTCTCCTAAGATAGAATAGCATAAGGTTTGATAATTACGACGTTCAATTTCTTCTTGAAGCAGTTGTCTTTGTTGCAATAAAACTGACATTAGTTAGTCACCTCCCTTAAAAAACCTAGCTTTTCATAAATAGAAACACTCGTACCCAGCTTAATCTGCTTTCCGCCACCCGCTCCGAATACCTCTGCAATTTCTCCGATTTGTGGGTTGTAAATATCCTCCGCGGAAAATTTATACCGTTCCATTTTCCCAAGCAAGTCGGCCTGTTCAGCCGGTGTCAATTTACTGAACGCCTCTTCATAATTTGCCTTATTTATATCCATAACAACTTCATATGTATGCTTCTGCTGATAACTTTCTGGATAAGGCAAACCTCTGGATGTATAGGGATAGGATTGCCCGTCAATAACTGGACTAATAAACGTTCCGCCTGACTCACCATATCGGTCCACCAACATTCCTGTTGTTAGATTTGCATCACTTGTAATTGGAACACCTGAAGAATCTACGACAAAGCCATGTGTCCCTTCAGGTGGCCAATTAATGGTTCCGTCTGGTTTCAAATAATCCAGCGACCTAACAGGAACGGGGTTCCCGTTAAAGTCTGTTGATTTAGACAGATAGACGTTTTCCCCATTTTCTAAGGTGATTACCTCAAATTTATTGCCATTCCCATCTAAGCTATAGTTTGAAGTCTTCTGCGACACGACATCAATCCGTGTGCCCTTAGGTATCTCAACACCTCCGACAAAGTCGCCCTTGCCTGCTCCGACAATGGTGCCGCCGTACTTGGACAGGTCTTCCAAGAGGTTCTGGCGGCTGATTTTCAGGCCATTCTGAGCAGTCGTGTATTCTTGGATACGGATATTGCCTGCCTCATCAAAGCCAATCGCATCCACTCGTATCTTCTGCTCAACACCATCAACCGTCATCTTGATCGTGATGTTGTTCTCGACCTTGCTGGCGATTTTACCAAACTCAACCGTTTGTAAGTCCACAAAGTCCTGACCCTGAAGAGCGTTGAGCTGAATTTGGCTTAGGCTTGAGACTTCAATGTGAGAAAGTTGGCCTTGGAGTCCCTTAACAGAGCTCTCTACAATGCCTTCAAATGCTTTACCGCCGATGTAATTCAAGGTCGCATTCGCACCGTCTCCACTAAGGATACCAGATGCCAATTGTCCAAGTTCCACACCCTCATCCGCATAACCAGCCAACTTACCAATAGTCTGAACGGTCGTAGGGATTTGTTTACCTGCTCGCAAGGCACCTTGACCTGCCGCAAAGCTACCAAGAGTAGCCAATGTCACAACAGCCTCAGCTCCAGCCCAGATACGCTCTTCCGTGTTCAACTGAGTACCAGTAATCAAGGTGTTGCCTGTAATCGCAGAGTGGGCACCATCCGCAAAGAGGTACGTGCCACCTGCAAGGGCAAGTGGAAGGCCAGCACCTCCAGTCATAACCGTTCCTGCTGTTAAGGCAACGGCCGCCAAAATTTTGAGACCTGTATCAACCAAGCCTAAGGCTTCCTTATTCTCCTCCTGCCAAGTGCTATTTTTGATTTGACTATAGTCTGACTCCAGAGTTGGATAGAACTCCTGAACCAACTCCGCATCACTCTTGGACTCCAACTCTTTGATTTGTTTATCCGTTAGCTGGTCGGTCTGGCGGAGTGGTTAATAGCAGAGCTACTCAACTTGTTGCAAAATGGATGCGAGAGATAACAACTCCAACCTCATTCCCACTCCTAGGTTCCACTTTAGATCAATCCTAGCCAAACCGTTTATGTATAAATGAAAGATATTTCTACCCTCCCATTATACCAAAAAATCCAGACAAGGTAATCCTGTCTGGACTTAAAAACTCTACTCTGGCACAACAACCTTCAAACGAATATCAGTCGGCTGTAATACTTTTTGAAGCTGCACCAAAAAGGCAAGACCATTGTCTGATGGGGCATACTGAAAAGTCAGATTGATAACCTTTTCTGTAAAGTCATCCCCATATCCTTCCGCATATTGCTTGCTTTCAATAAAGTGGATGTAGTTGTTAAGCTTTTCTTGGAGTTTGAGCAAGTGGTCTTGTTCGGTGTCAGGAAGCCATTCGTTCCCATCTGCTAGTAATAATTCAAGATGACCATCTACAATACCGAGAGAGTCGATGGTTGCTGTATTAATATAAATAGATTGAGCAGTTAAATTAAAACGAAAGACTATTTTTCGATATAGCCTATCTATTGCTTCAGATTCCGTATTAAATTCAGCCCTTATTTTAAACTCTTGACGTTCACTTACTTCATAAAATTTATACTTTTGTGATTGCTCATCAAAATAGTAGCCCAGAGTAAACTGACCGCCAAATTTCCTTCCTGGCATAATATTAAATGCCCCTATTTCAGATTGGTGAGCTTCCACAAAGTTTAGTAATTCTTGCTTTGTCATTGAGTATCCTCAAGTTCTAATTCAATAATAGACTTCTGTTCCAGACTTGGTAAGGTATCATCGGGAAGGATGGTCTCAACCCGAGTTGCGTAGGCAGAGGCAAAACCGAAAACAACCACAATAATCGCAACCGAATAAACTAGAAAAACCCTTTTTAGAAAGGCACTAGAAACTGAGTAGCCCTCTGTCGAATACTGCTTCAGCTCAGGTTGTTTTTTCTCTAAGATATTTTTGGGTAAAAAATAGGGTCTAAAAGCTGTCATGGCCACAGATAAAAACACTGTAATCCCTAGAGAATTGTATACTTGTGTTCTTGCACCAATCGCCGTAATATAAAGCATACTTGAAAACAAGACCAGCCCAAAAACAATAAGCAGAATCAAGGATACCTGAGCATCCTTCTTCAGTTGTAAAAACTCTTCTACTGTCATTTTTTCTTTTTGCATCCTACTCTCCTATTCTATTTCTTTGGTAATTTTCAACTTGATTTGTTGGTCTTGATAGTGGAGGTATACCTCATCGATGGCCAACTCTGCCTCCCGTCCAACCTCGCTTCGTGCCACCACCGACTGGTTGCTCATCTTCATCGCGATCAGTACCGTATCCAATTTTTGTTTAATCAAGCGTTGAATACCACTCGAAAGCGACATGTAAGTCTTGTTAGCTACAACAATCAAGTGCAAACCAACACGCTGTCCCTCTTCATACAGAAGTGCAAAATCATTATCTGACATGCCATCAACTGTCATAAAGACTGGTAAATCACTGATGATGACAAATTCATTCAATTGTTCTTTTTGTTTACGAGCATGTAAAACTCTCATTTTCAACTCTTCCACTACATTTTCAGTTAGTTCAGAAGAAGAATAATATTGACTCACTTTCCCAGCAAATCGGCCATATTCATCTGTCACATCAAACAGCGTCACAGACTGCCCCTTTCGAACATGCCAAAGCATATTTAAAAGATGGCGAACTGCTACTAATTTATGCTGTTCCTTTTCTGTCAAAATCAATAGATGTTTTAACTTAGAAATCGGTAACGAGATTGTGTGTACCTCTTCAAATTCTAAACCAATCGGAATAAAATCTGAAGCGATTGCCTTCTCTGTCTCCACCATTTGTAAAAATGTCTGTTCATCAAGAACCTCTGGAACAATGACAATGCCTTGAGGTAATGCTCCATCCCAATTCTTAGCCATTTCTTGGGATTCATGACGTAATGCTTCGATCATCTCGAGACCATTCTCACCTTTAGCCGGCATTGCTAACTGAATCAACTCAGGATCATCCACTTGAATAAGCCCTCTACCCGGCACATCTTCAATAACCAAAGCAGTTCTGCCAACGATTGCTCGCGCTTCACTATCATCATTCATTTTCAGGGCTATTCTTCGCTTAAAATTACTATATAAATTGTTTTTGAGCGCCCCTGTTCGACTAGCGGTTAGGATCAAATAGATCCCAAGTCCCATTCCATCTCTTGCAAGAGTTTGAAGCAAGGTATCGATTGCCACTTCGACTTCCGAACCTTTAAGACCATCATAGCTGTCCACCGCAATAACAATATCAGCTAACTTCCTATCTCCTAACTTGCGATACATTTCGATATTATGAACGGAGGAATCTGTGAACAATTTCCTTCTTTCTCGCATTTCATCTTGCAGTCGTTTTATCAACTTCTGTAATTTTTCAGTCTCTTCAACCAAGAAATACTCCGCAACATGTGGATAATCATTTAGAGCCAATAATCCATTGGTCCCAAAATCGAGCAGATAAGCGTGAAGACGATCTGGGTTGTTTTGTCGGAACAAATCAACCAATACCGTTTGAACAAAGGTCGATTTCCCCATACCTGGACTAGAGAAGAGGGCGATGTGTCCATCCTTTTCAAAATCATGTTCCAAGACTTCTTGGCTCTGGCGACTTGGAATATCCACCATCCCCAAGCGTGCAACCAAACCACTTGCCTGTCCCCACAAGTCCTTAAAACCTTGTGGGCGGAGATCTTGCAGGAAGATTTCCTTAGAAAGCGGAGGCAACCATGGTTGCGGCAGGGCCTGGATGGACAGGCGCTCTGTCAAGGCTTTCAGCTTACTTACAATGGCTTGAAGCTCACTCGGAACCTCCTTTATGGACTCAGCCTGATCCAGTCCAGACAGGTCTTCGTTGAGAATCTCATATTGACCGATGTCATTGATGGCATAGATGGTATGATCCTCAATCCCCTGCTCATCCTTATCTGGCTGGTAATCAGCCCCAGACCAGGCAGACTGGAAGAGTTCATACACTTCATTATTTCCAACTTGGAGGTAGCCACGACCCACCTGAGTAATCTCAGCCGCATCTGGCGTCTTAAGCATCTCCATGGAGTCACTCCGATCCGCCACCTTGAGTGCCAGCTTGAAGCGAGAGTTGGACCAGATCTGGTCATCCACCACACCAGATGGCTTCTGAGTAGCTAAAATCAGGTGAATACCCAAACTCCGACCGATACGAGCGGTTGAGACCAGCTCCTTCATAAAGTCAGGTTGGTTGGTCTTGAGCTCCGCAAACTCATCGGAGATCAAGAAGAGATGAGGCATGGGCTCACTCACCTCACCCAGCTTGTACTTCTTCTGGTATTGATTGATATGGTTGACATCATTCTCCGCAAAGAGACGTTGACGGCGCTTCAGCTCCGCATTGATGGACACCAAGGCCCGCATAGACTGGGCACCATCCAAGTTGGTGATGGTCCCAAGTAAGTGAGGCAGGTCCTTGAAGAGGTTGCCCATGCCCCCACCCTTGTAGTCGATGAGGAGAAAGGCCACATCATGCGGATGGAAAATAGCAGAGCAACTCACCAATTTCCAAGAGTGAAGTAAGATTGGTTGATTCTAACTCTGTCACATCCACCAGCTCCGCTTTAGACTGGGTCTAGCCTGGCTTCTTATGTATCAATGAAGAATCTACCCTCCCATTATACCAAAAAATCCAGACAAGATACCCCTGTCTGGATAGAAATAACTTGAGTAAACCACCGATATGGTCCTACTTCAAATCAAAGTCTTATTTGACTTGTTTACGGGGAATTTGTAAATCAGACTCCCATTGTCCGTAGATCTCCATAAATCGACTTTCCTCGTCATCGGAATAGCCTTTAAAAACAACCTTATCAACATTTTCATGTTGGAAAAAGAGGGTTGAATCAGTTTGGAAACCGGATGGATACAGCACACCCATATAATCTGCAAGTGCTTGTTCGCCACTATCTGGATCATTGAAAATAATCCCACGACCAACAATAACAAGTTTTTGGGTCCCCTCTTCCAAGTAAACAACACTTCCAAGAGGAAGTAACTCTTTTGATTTATTCATTTTCTAATAACTCCTTGTGTTTTTTCAAATACCTTTTTCCATACCACTCTTCAAGAGTTTTCCCTTCCCATTCTCGATATTCTTCTGGGTATTTCCATTTGTAGTAGGCCTGAAGGAAGTAAGGGAATCCAATGAAAATCGTAATTGCCATTATCACAATATTCCCCACAAACCATGTAAGCAGAAAACCCAATGCCGACATTAATGTCGAAAACTTCATTCCCACTCCTTTCAGAATAAAGTTAACGATGACGCCCAAACTTAAGACTCCCATCCCATAAATAGCAATTTTATTGGCGATTTTATCAACCAATCTGGGAGCACTAACCTTCCTGTACATTAGTTTTCTAAGGTTTCCAATTTCTATCGTAATCATGAAATAGCCTAAAAATCCAATAAAAGTATAGACAGCAATAACTCCCAAAAATGATAATGCAGGTAACAAAAAGTCATTAAATACTAAATTGAATTCTAATGCAAACCAATTCATAAATGTGAAAGCATGAAATTGATATCGATAAGGGAAAAGGTACATTCGTTTAACAAACTTTCCGATCACCACTAATAAGAGCCAAATTAGGAGAAGGATTAGATAAATACTCACCGTCAACGAGGGAGATTCTGCGATTGGTATAGTTAAAGTTTGGCTATCATGAAACATCATTGAAACAACTAGCATGGAAAAATTAAATCCAATAGGACAAATTAGCGCTACAATTAAGCTTCGGATGATAAACCACATCGATGTCCTTCCACCTTTAAAATATTTAGCAGTTTTATCATGTTGATCCTGCTGCAATTTTAAAAATCCATCATCTTCTAAGTTCAAGCTTTCTTCAAAACTGGCATTAAAAATAGATTTTTTCTTCATAAACTATCACCCAAACCCTAGCGCCTTACCGAATCCACCAATAGCATCAGAGACTGCATTGGTCGCTCCTTTTATGGCTTCACCAGCTTTATTAACAATATTTTTTGTTCCTTTTACTGGATCATCAAAAAATTTAGGCTCTGCAAATTTAATCCCTTGTATAACTGCACCTGCAAAAAGTCCAATGCCTGCTCCAACTGGGCCTCCAAATGCTGCGCCGATCGTCGCTCCTTCTAAAGGACCGACTGAAGCCACTGCATCCAACATCCCTTGTCCTATCGCCTTGCCAACATCTTTTGATTCAGTGTATTCTTCGATACCTCCTGAAATACCTTCAAATCCGACTTGTGCAAAAGTCATGACTGTTCCGACCTTACCAAGTACTTTGACAGCCTTACCCAAAAACTTAGCATTTCCGACTAAGTTCTTTCCTTTTGTAACCGCAGCTTCAAGGGATGATATGCCTGAGAGCTTCTCTAAGGTAGATGTTGCAACAGCTCGGACTGGAGAGGCAATGTTTTGTACTAAACTAGATGCCCCATCAATCAACTCTGAAAACTTATCATATTTCACGGCTAATGCCTCATACTTTGAAAGCCCGTTCAATATCAAGCTGACTGCCTTAGCACCTTTTGCACCTGATTTTTCTACACTCGCTAAAATCTCCCAGAAGCCATCTGAAACCAAAATCGAATTTACTAGTGGTTTTGGCAAGAGTGCCATGACTTGACTAAGGCGACTAACTGCATCGCTATCTACTAACTCTTTAAATTTAGTATAAGCTTCTATCGGTAACTTCCCTCCATCCACTAGCTTTTGCACCATATCATCAATATTTCGATTGACAGAGAAATGATACAATGCATTCTGGATAGACGGTGCAAGAGTCAGGTGTGGATTTTCATGTACATATCGGTTAATGACACGAATATCCTCTTCTGTCAACTCCTCGCCCTTCTCCGCTTTCCTTACAACTGCTTCATATCCAGACCGAATGGCATCAACACGTTCCTTCCACCTATCATCAAGGTCCTTTTTCCAAGCCATATCTTCTGGCATTCTGAAACCACCCAGACTAGCGTGTTGCCCAAAACTACTTTGAACTCCTGAAAAACCACTTGTGATAGACTGTTTAAGTTGAGCCAAGTCCGAGAAAACAGAGACAGACTGACTATTAAAGGTTAGGAGCCTGTCCAACTTCTCCTGCTCTTTCTGTAGGCTGTTGTTGGTGATGCTCATAGCACTGTGGAGACTGTTAAGTGAGCGAAAATTAAGGATATCCTCTCCCATCAAACGATTGTAAATAGAAGACTGATGAGCGAGGCTGGCTTGATAAGAGGCGATGTTGGCACGCAAAACCGATTCATCCAAGCTTTCGTTCCCAACAATGGACGCATATAAGCTCCCCAGTTGGCTCGCACTCTGACTCAACCCTTCTGAATAGAGAATCAAGCCCTGGGCCAAAGGGCGTAAGACATCTTGACCAAAAGCCTTGGCATTAGTATAAGCCTGACCCTGCAAACTACCAGCACTGGCAAACTGGTCCAAGGAACCGATTACTTCTTGCAGGCTGGCAATCCGTTGCCCTGATGTCGCATTTACGGAGGAAATATGACCGTTCATACTTCCAAGATTAACCTTTACCATTCTCTTCCTCCTTTCCCGCAGAATCCCCTAGACTGAGTTTCTGCCTCTCATAATATATATCGTCTAAAACTCTCTGAAGCCGCACTTCTTCCTTAGATAAGCTTTCCTGATGGGTGATGATGCTCTGTGAAACCCCACGGATGCCATCCTCAAATAGTTCTATGAGTTCATAGACTTCCCTTGAATCAGGAGACCGATTTTCTATCTCGCGTAAATGAAGTAGGACCTCCCCACGACCATTGACGACATCTTCTTCCAATATCTGATAATGATGCTTCGAACGAACCAAGTCGTCCAAACGTTCCTGCGTTCTTCTTTCCTCTGTGTACAGTGTATCTATTTTCATTGTTTCAGCCATAAACACTCCTTAAAACAAACCTGATCGAGGGGTGAAATCGGCACTATATGATGCGGTTGGGACTTCGATTTGTTCCATGATTTGACTACTTAATCGAGCATCTACCGCCTGGAATTCCTGATCCGTTTGTTGGATTAAGCGTACAAAGTGCATTAACTGGCTCGCCAGCTGGTCTGTAGCTTGGTTTTCTTGATCAATAGCACTAGAGGCAGAAGTCTTGCCTAGGTATTCACTACCATTATCCTTTTGGCTCAAACTCTGATCTGCTAATCGTGTTGCGGCCTGACTAATGCTCGTTGCACACGATTGAGCTGTGTAGCTATTATTCTCTATCATATCATCCTTCTCCCTTCCATTGGCTTATTTTTATCAAGTCAGATTGACTGCGATTGTGAAGATAGACCTCATCCATAGCAGGGTGTGACTCCTTGCTGTTGTAGACCTTATCCACAATGCTTTGATCGTTTAACTTCATTCCAAATAGGAATTGTTGCGCTTGCTCACGCAAGACTTTGACAGCCGCATCCGGCTTAACTCCGATAAAGTTATACAAGCCACCAACAACTAAGTGTAAGCCAACCTGTGAACCTTGAGATAAAAGCAAGGCCATCTTGTCTTGACTAGCACCCGTCATAGATAGGAAGCTCTCATAGTTAGAAATCACCACGAAGAAATGTTCAGTAAAGCCTTCTGCTTGTCTCCGTTCCAGTTCATACAGGAGTTGATCAGCCATATCTGAAATCAGGGACTGACCTGAGAGATAGGTTTTACAGTTCCCTTGATGATGCGCAAACGTTCCGGCTGTGTCGATTAACATAACTTGGTAAGATGTCAACTCTTGCATGGTCTTCAGTAAATGCTCGCCAATTGCTTGCACCTGCTCTTCTCTATCTGACAGGTAAACCAAATGCTTAAAGCGGTCAAGCTTCAAACCAACACTTTCCACATTCTCAAAGTCTAGTCCGATTGGTAGCTCACCACCTGCGACAGCTTCTTGCACGCTTGCTAGGCCCGCAAACTCTTCAAAGGTCAGACTCTCAGGCATGACTGGTATGCCTTCTGGACGACGACCTGTCCAAGAAGCAGCCATGGTTTTTGCCTCATCCTGTACTGCCTGCACCAGACCAAAGGAGTCCTTGGCATAGGCCGGAAGGGCTACTTGGAAGACCTCAACCTCATCCAAATGAACCAAGCCTCGACCAGGAACCTCTTCCATCACATGTTGGTGACGACCGACAATGGTACGAGATTCGACGTCATCTGTCAATTTCAATGCCAAACGTGTTTTCAGACTGGCTTGTAAAGCTGGGCGAAGAGCCCCACTGCGACCCGCTGTGAGGACCAGGTAGATTCCGAGGCTGGCTCCTTCACGTGCCAGAGTTTGTAAGAGAGTCTCCATTTCAGCTCCAAGGCTTGCCTCTTTCAAACCATCAAAATTATCCAAAACCAAGAAGATAACAGGAAGCTCGTCTCCACTCGCCTGTCGATAGAGGGTGAGATTTGGGACGGCATAGCGACTAAAGGCCGCCTTGCGCTGAGCCAACTCGTCCTTAATCCGACGCATGAATTTGGTCAACTTCTCTGTATCCTCCGCCATCAATAGATCCGCAGTATGAGGCAGATCTCTCAACGGCAAGAGTCCGTTGGTACCGAAGTCCAAGAGATAGAAGTGTAGCTCCTCAGGTGTCAGTTGGCGTGCCAAGTCCATCACTAGGGTTTGAACAAAGGTCGATTTTCCCATACCTGGACTAGAGAAGAGGGCGATGTGTCCATCCTTTTCAAAGTCATGTTCCAAGACTTCTTGGCTCTGGCGACTTGGAATATCCACCATCCCCAAGCGTGCAACCAGACCACTTGCCTGTCCCCACAAGTCCTTAAAACCTTGTGGGCGGAGGTCTTGCAGGAAGATTTCCTTAGAAAGCGGAGGCAACCATGGTTGCGGCAGGGCCTGGATGGACAGGCGCTCTGTCAAGGCTTTCAGCTTACTTACGATGGCTTGAAGCTCACTCGGAACCTCCTTGATGGACTCTGCCTGATCCAGACCTGACAGGTCTTCGTTAAGAATCTCATATTGACCGATGTCATTGATGGCATAGATGGTATGGTCCTCAATCCCCTGCTCCTCCTTATCTGGCTGGTAATCAGCCCCAGACCAGGCAGACTGGAAGAGTTCATACACTTCATTGTTTCCGACCTGGAGGTAGCCGCGACCCACCTGGGTAATCTCAGCCGCATCTGGCGTCTTAAGCATCTCCATGGAGTCACTCCGATCTGCCACCTTGAGTGCCAGCTTGAAGCGAGAGTTGGACCAGATCTGGTCATCCACCACACCAGATGGCTTCTGAGTGGCAAGGATCAGGTGAATCCCCAAACTTCGACCGATACGAGCGGTTGAGACCAGCTCCTTCATGAAGTCAGGTTGGTTGGTCTTGAGCTCCGCAAACTCATCGGAGATCAAGAAGAGATGGGGCATGGGCTCACTCACCTCACCCAGCTTGTACTTCTTCTGGTATTGATTGATATGGTTGACATCGTGGGTCGCAAAGAGACGTTGACGGCGCTTCAGCTCCGCATTGATGGACACCAAGGCACGCATGGACTGGGCACCATCCAAGTTGGTGATGGTACCAAGTAAGTGAGGCAGGTCCTTGAAGAGGTTGGCCATGCCCCCACCCTTGTAGTCGATGAGAAGGAAGGCCACATCATGCGGATGGAAATTGACCGCAAGACTTAAGATATAAGACTGGATGACCTCTGACTTACCAGAACCAGTGGTACCTGCCACCAAACCGTGCGGACCGTGAGCTTTTTCATGTAAGTTCAGATAGACAATATCCTCCTTGCCACGAAGACCCAGTGGCACCGCCAAACTCTTATAAGGCGCATGCTTTTCCCAACGACTGACAACACCCAAGTCCTCAAAGGTCTCAGCCCCGTACATCTCCATAAAGGTCACCGTTTCAGGGATAGAAGACTTGAGGTTCTGTAGGTGGTTAAGCGGAGCTAAGCGGTGCACCAAGGTCTCCTTATCATAGCCGACTGGGAAGTGGTCCAAGGCAAAGTCAATCTCACGCAACTGACCTTCCTCCATGACCAGCTGACCAGTGTTTCGATCCTTGATGTTAATGATGGTCTTGATATTCTCAGACAGAGAAGACAGCACATCCTGCACAAAGACCAGGCTACAGCCCAACTCCGTCGGATCCTCTGTGAAGAACTCCATGATGACATGGTCCAAAATCAACTTCTCATCCGTCACCAAGACAACATAGTGAGGGCTGAAGAGGGTCGACTCCCGATTGGACTTGTCTTCCTTTTGAGCCCTGCGCAATTTCAAAATCTGATTGAGCGAGTTGAGCACCTGATCATGGGTCCTCTGGTTATAGACGAAGCCACGCACATTCATGTCCTGCAGGGTCGCATGAGGTAAGAACCGCATCCAATCCCACTGTTCCTTCTCCTCCTCTGGCATGATGGTAATAAACTGCACATCATGATAGGAATGGAAAAGTGCTATTTGGTTGACCATGAGCTGGAGTTGCTCAATCACCAAGGCCCGCGGACCAATATAGCCGACAGGTCCATGGGACAGATTGGCCACAATGGGCATATCTGAAATGGTCTTGTTTTGTTCATAGAGTTGAAAACCCTCCAACTCCAAGGGATCCCGCTTGCCCGACCGTTCTGTCTGAGCATAGGACAGGTCATAAGACACCGGAACCTCACCCAGACCCAAGCGATAGTACAAGAAATCAAAATGAAGAGGCGTCTTCTCATAGATCCGATGGTGGTAGCTATCTGCCAGATCCACCAAGGTCTCAATAGCAGGATAATGATAGAGCTGACCATCTTTCTGCGACTTGGTCAGACCAGCCAACTCCTTGGCCTTATCAGCCAGATAGTCATGATAGAGCCCTTCTCGGTCTCTCAGCTCTTTCTGGTAATCCTTTCTCCCCTTTATATAGCCAGCAATGGACATCCCCAATGTCACAATCGACATGGCGATAGTCGCAAGCACGTAGAGACCACGAGGTTGGAAAATCATGATAACCAATGTAATCCCCACCATCATAAGAGGAGGCAAGATTAATTTCAACAAACTGTCAGACGGTTTTGAAGGTGCATTCGAAGGCGCATTGATAGCCACCCTGTCTTCTGAACTCCGATAGATAATCCGTGGAGAGCGATGGTAGTCCGGATAATCCTCATAAAAAGCATAGCGCGATGCAGACTTACGAGCCAACTCATCACTAGCCTCTACAGGACCCGCAACCAGGACCTCATCTGCATAAAATTTGAAAAAAGTATCCTCAAAAGCAAGCTCATCTCCAAGAGCCAGCTCCATTTCCCCTTTCTCCATCAAAAGGTTATTGATATAGATGGAGCCTGCCAAACGATAAAGCATCCATGACTGGTCACTGCGTTTGAGCAAGACATGACAACTTGACCCTGCAAGGACAAAACTATTGCCCGCATGCTGGCCAATCGTTAATTCCTGCTTATCCAGAGGGTCTAGGATTACCTGTTCCGACGGAAGAAGATAGACCACGCCCCCCGCCAAAGACATACCAGATACAAGCTTTCCTTCCACTCCATCATAGTCATAGCAAACTTGTGCTTCATCTAACCAAATCGTCAAGGGAGCATCCAGTGAGGAGACAAAAACCTGCGCCTTTTCTGTGCCTTGAAAAAGAATCTTTTTCCCAGCAGACACATCCGCCACATAGCGAAAACCATCTTTATAAAAAACTACTGTCTCTGCCATAGCTTACTCCCCGCTCGAGCTCGATGGACTCGTTGATGATGATTCTGTAGAAGAGGTTGAACTAGACGTCGAACTTGTACCTGTTTTCACCTGTGACCCATCTTCATTCAAAATCGTAGTTCGGGCATCCCAATACTTTTGATACTCCGCTTTCAACTCATCCAAGGTTGTTTCCCGCTCTTCCCCCGACAAAGTCGTATTTTCACGAACCTGTTCCATTTGCTGGTAAAGAGCATACAAAATCAAATCCGAATCATCCAAACGCTTGGCCAAATCCAAAGCTTCTTGGCTATTACCACGACCAATTTCAATCCAGTAGTCCAAATATTGCTCATCTGATTTGAGCGTCACATTATTTAAGATAACAGAACGTTGTTCATTACTCAAATCAAACCCTTGGATGTAGGCATAGGCAAGAGTGTATTTTTGAGTGTAGGGAAGATTAGAAACCTCTACCCGCTCCAACTCACTAATCACCCCAGGATAGTCCACCTTGATGAAGGCCGTATCCGCATCCAGCATTTTTTCCTTGAAAGGATTGTGCATGAAAACTAGATAAATCAGCGGCAAGACCAATAATCCTGCCAGGGCAGAGAGCCAGATGGTCGCATAGCGATAGAGACGGTGCTTGGAGCGAGAAACCCTTGTCAAAGTCGCCTTCTCCTCCTCCAACTTATCCTGAAAATAGCCCTGCAAAAGTCCTTCCAAACTATCCATATCCTCTGCCTTGCGAATGGTATCTAAGAACTCCGGTACAGGAACCACATCCAGCGCACCATTGTAAAGGTCCATAAAATCATGCTCTGTAAATAAGGCAAGGATATAAGATTTTAATTGCTTCAACAAATCCGTAACATCCAAGGTCTGAGGCACCATCTTCTCCGGGATAGCCCGATAGGCTAGTTTGACCCGACCATCCTTAGTAATAAAGACAGATGACGGATGCACGAAAAAGGTGATTGGCAATTTCAAAGCCTGCTTCAATTCTAAAACATTGAGAGAAAGTCGTAGTTTTTCAGAGACCTCTTTCTCCTTCATGTCCTCAAAGGTTTGCCCAAATGCATCCAGATGATAGGTGAAATGAACAGTATCTTCATCCACCGTCATTTCCTGTTGTAAAAATTGAGGGTGGTGCAGATCCAACAAGAGCAGGTCAGTTAGCTCTTGCGTTGCCACATCAGACCGTTTTACATCAAGGTGCCACTCTTTATCACCCTTTAAAAAGACAAATTCCTGTCCACCAAAGACAAATGTTTCTTCTTTCACCCTAAACCTCCAAAACCTCTACAATATCTCCCGTTGTCACAGGATAATCGGCTAATACTTTCCCTTCGTCCAAAACAAACCCCTTATTAACAACATGGAGTTGGTATTTTTTTCTAGCATTCTCTTTTTCGAAGATGCTATCCAACTCCTTGATTAATCTCCTAACCTCAATGTGAGTCGGAATCCGTAAGTCCCTGATTCGTCCTCCATCATGTAAGGTAACATTGATATGCGTCTCCATCTCATCTCCTCCAATAGACCACTAGAAGATTATTCCTGGCCTACTTCATCCTTACCCATCAAATAGGTTGCTAAACTTGCAAGCAATAGAATGCCAACTACAATAGAAGCAAAAAACAGGCCAGAGAGAAGCCCTGCTGGAGCTCCCTCTGTCCCACTATCTACCTTGGTTGTCATCACCTTATGGGTCCGAGTATCAAACAAGGTCCCCACTTGCAAAATATCCGTGCTTGGTTTCTCACCAGTTTGGAATAGGCTATTTAGCTGATGCTCTAATAAGACTTGATCAGCTTCTTTTTTGGCAGTCAATTCTGCTTGATCTGGTGCCAAAAACAAAGATTGGACCAGTAAATCCTGACTACCTATTTTCTTTTCTTTTTCTACTTCAATGCGTGAACTATCAATTTGAAGACTATTGTCTCCAAGTTCGGACGCTTCTACTCCAACCGGAAGAAAGAGAACCAGGCAACTAAGAACAAGTGCTATCTTTTTCATTTAATCCTCTTTTTATTTAGGAATTTTTCCACATCAACAAAAGCATTCAAAGCCGCAAAACCAAGCCCCAATACGAGCGCCGTAGCAATCACTGTCAGACTGGCAGCTTCGCCATCAAAGTAACCAGACAAACTATTTTCTAAAACAGAAAGAGGGTTGATGGCTTTCAATGTTGCAGGCAGGCCTGTCAAACTAGCAGTTGTACCAATGGCATTGGATAGGTAAATAAAGCTGATAACCATGAAGAAGCTAATCCCCATACCAAGTCCTTTGGCATTTTTTATCAATAGATACTGACCTTGTGCTAGTAATAAGCTAAACAAGGTAATCATCAGCACCCAAGTCGGGATCAACTCACTATCAATCTGCAACTGTTGACTTGATACAACCCCGATCAATCCACCGACCAGAAGTGATAGAATGCTGAGCACAGTCACCGTTACTAAATCTGTATCCTCTAGACGGCTGACTTTAAACTTATCTTTCACAGCCTTAATCACACGATGAGTACCAAAAACATAAGCTGCAAACAGTGCCACCATCTCCAAGAGTAAAATCCAGGTGAAAGGTCTGTAGGTGTTGACTGTTGCTTTTACAGATGAAGACGATTCTGTCAATGGTGCAGACAAGAAATCCAAAATCACTTCATTTGGAACACCATTGTCATAGGTATTGCTTAAGACAGAAGTAAAGGTTTTTACAAAGTCGCCATTTTCAGCCAATTCTGATTCAAACCTCTCCATCAGGGCAGTTGCTTCAGAAGATAGATTCTCTCCGCTTTCTTGAGCAGCCTGTACATCATTAGTAAATGTAGTGAAGACGGTATTGACATTAGTCGCCTCCTCAACGTTCTGTTCTGAAAGTGATTTTACCTCACCTGTAATAGAAAGGGAAGCATCCAATTCAGTAGCGAGCGCTGCAAGTTCTGTATCATGCGTTCCTTGAAGAGCAGTTTGTTGCTCTTGACCATCTACAATGGACTGAGCTCGTGCCTTGACATCCTCCAAAAATGCCAGCTGATTCGCTATCTGTTGAGCCAAATCACTATTTGTCGTGCTGATATATTGGAGTTGATCTTTTAATTCTTGTTTGCGTCCTTCTAACTCAGCCAATCTTTCCTTCAAAGCTTGATCTTGTGCACGCGCTTCAGAATAGGATTGTAAATTAGCTGTAATGGAGCTCGTAACTAAAGAGGTCAACAGGGATTTCGCGTCTTGGTTGAAGAAACTATCCGTCAAACTGCTACGTTCACCAGTTACAGTATTAACAGGATAATATTGATCTAATAAACGATTAGCTTGATTATACTTGGAAATGATTTCACTAACTTTTGCAGCATAAGCAACCTCTGCTTTACGATAAGCTTCCTGTTCTTTTAAGAAGTTTTCCCAATCAAATCCTGCTGTTGTGACTTCCAGATTATTAACACTTACCTTGACACTCCCCTGCGCCATCTCAGTTGTCGTGACAGGTGTACCAGTGGACGGTGCCGTAGTCGATGCAGTATTCTCCTCCGATGAGCTCGAACCCGTCGTTGACGAAGTTGAAGTTGAATCCGTTACTACCGTTGTTGAAACCGTGGTCGTCTGACTCTTTTCATATTGGAGAGTGACGGTTACTGTATTATCCTTTTGCAAAGCAACAACTTCACTAGGATTGGTATAGCTGTTGCCATTCAATTCCCAAGATACCAAATCAAACCCGCTAGGAATTTCTAAGGAAAGAGTGGCACGAGTTGTTGGAGTAGGAATTTTAAAATCAGCAGCAGCTTGAAGATGCGGTTCTAACTCTTTAGCAAGATCCTGTAATTCTTTCAAATCATTAGAAGCTACAAAGTGTTCACCAAAATGCGCTTGCGCAAATGCTGCGTCAAATTGAATCTGACTCGCTGCCTTTGGATCCAATTTGTTTAAATCAGTAGTCAGATCTGCAGGAGTCAAGCTTGGTAAACCTGCCAATTGATTCAAAATCAACTGGTCTAAGCTCGTTTGATAGGATGCTAGAGAAATCGGCAACTCTGTACTCTTACCCAAAACCGCTCCAATGTGGATTGTTTCCAGACTATCGCCATAGTAAGTGGTTAAATGTGTTTCAGCAAAGTCAGAAATCGCAGCCTCATGCTCTGCTAATTTCGTACTCTCAGCTTCAATTGCTACCTGTAAGTCGGCAATGGCTTGATCCAACTTTTCAACCAAACCAATATAGCCACTAGCTTCACCCGTCTCGTCTATCGCTGCCGCCCCCAACTGCCCCGAGAGCACCTCTTGGGTCGTTTTAATCGTTGCAAACAACTGATCCGTTTCAGCACTGAGTACAGAGCTATTCATTGCTAAAAGCGAAGCTGAAAATTCTTCCTGTGATAGTTTTCCCTGATTTCGTTGTTCAATCAAGGTAGCCAAATTATCTTTTAGTCCCGTCTGAGCAGTATTTAGGCTATCATATGCCGTCACGTTGCCAGAAAGCGCTTCTTTCAAAAGATTATTAGCTGCCAATGTTGAATCAGCCGTCGAAGTCAAATTCGGAAAAAGTGTCTTAAAATCAACAGCTGTTTGATAGAGATTGTTCCTAAAAACAGCAATATTGGTCACCTTTGTATCTGACAAGGTCTGAACATTTCGTTGTGCCTGATAAAGATTCCCGAGAATGCTGGCCATATACATATCAATCAGCTGACTCTGTAGGTCTGCAATAATCCCTTTTGCCACCTTAACAGCTTCATTCTCTACCTGCAAATTACCATTTGCATTAATCTTATACGTGATTGTCGCTTTATCCACATTGGTATTGTTGATATCCAAGATTTTTGTTGAAAAATCGCTTGGAATGGTCACCACCAACTGGTAAAGGCCTTCTTTCAACCCCTTGTCAGCCGTACCACGACTGACAGTTGACCAGTTATGGGCAGTATTTTTTTCGATATTTTTTGCATAACTAGCGCCAAGATTATATTCCGTACCATTTAGGGTTACAGTATTATCTTCATTGACCAAGGCAACATCCAGCTTAATATTTTGTTGCCCAGCTTCTTGCTCTTTCTTGGAAATACTCGTATTGTTCTGAACGGCAATATTTAATCCAATGATAGATAGAAGCAAAAGTAAGACCAGCAAAGCATTTCTCCCATACTTCAAAATGCGCTGTTTATCCATTTTTCTCTCCTTCATCTCGATAAAAAATAGGAAGGCTGGCGCCTTCCTAGCATTTGAACTTCGTCAACCCTTAGCCATTGATTTGCGCTGCAATGTCTGCATCTGTTTGCTCGATAATGTCAGCAACTTTATTCAATTGGGCATTGATATCTCGAAGCAACTCAGAAAATTCAACAATTTTTGGCTTAAGCGCTTCAAATTGAGCATCAAAACTGTCAAAAGCTGTACCTTCCCAGTTTTCACGAATAACAGATTGCTCATTTGACAAAGATGATAAAATAGCATCAATGTTATCTGAACCTTCTGTATAGCGAATCGCAGAAGTACGGAGCTCATCTGGGGTTAATTTAATACGTGACATATCGTTCTCCTTTTGTCTTATAATTACTAGTCCATTATATAATAAAAAAGCAAATAATACAACCATATATGCAACTTTATTTATAGAAAAAATAATTATTTAGTCAGATCAAAACATAATTGTAAAAATTTTATACTATTTTGACCGCAGAGCAAAAAAGATTGAAGGAATATGTCCGAAACGGACCTTCCTCCAATCTGAGCTGAAAATTCAGTTTTTTAATGCACGAATAATCTAAATAGAGACTAGCTTAGTTCTCTTTGAGCACAGGTTGGTAAATGTTACTCAAAAATATTTCCCAATTCTACATCAACTCGGTTTTCCTTGACATTGATGTCGGTCACAGCGAGCAAAGATTTGTAGTTAGCTACGCTACGGTCCCCTTTTTGGTTTTCCGCAAAGACAGCCACACCTACCAAGGTTGAGTCAAACTCAGACAAAAGGCTAATCATACCATTGATGGTGCCACCATTTTTCAAGAAATCATCGACGATCAAGACACGGCTTCCTGCCTTCAAACTACGCTTAGACAGGAACATCTTTTCGATACGGTCGCTAGATCCTGACACATAGTTGACAGAAACGGTTGAACCTTCTGTGATTTTCAAATCACGACGCACAATAACAAACGGTACATTAAGGACATTGGCAACAGCATTGGCCAAAGGGACACCCTTAGTCGCAACTGTCATGACCGCATCAATCTTTTCATCTTTGAAAGCATCTGCAATGATACGACCGACATTTTTCAAAATATGCGGTGTAGACAGCAAGTCAGATGAATAGATATAACCGCCTGGCAAGATACGATTACTTTCAGCCATCTGATCACGAAGGACCTGTGCAATTTCGACAGACTCTGCCTTAGAGATCGATGGAGTAAAAACAACTCCTCCACTGGCACCAGTAATGGTTTCAATATGCCCTATAGAGCTTTCCTCAAAAGCCTTTTTAATGATGGCAATATCCTCTGAGATAGATGACTTGGCAGATTCATACTTTTCCGCAAAGGTATTCAAACTAGTTAATTCATAAGGGTGGTTGATGAGGTAATTGGAAATGACAACCATACGCTCACTTCTTCTTAATTTCATAAAATCATCCTCTTTCACTTTTTTATATTATATCACAACAAACTACAAAAAGCGAACTTTTTTGATTAAAAAGTCCGTCTTTTTCGTATTTTGTTTATCGCTTACATATACCACTTTGGAAGATGATGATTAAAACATTCATACCATTCAGAAATCTTCTGCGCTTGCAACTTCATCAATGGAATTTGTTCGGAATCTACTTGTTCTGCCCAAGAAAGAGCGCCTAGACTATTTACTGTTACATAAAGAGCCATGAGTTTCCAAAATTCCTCTGGAATAGCGCCGTCAAAATAGGCATCTACCTGACCACGCGCAAAGGCTGGAGACAAATCTGCCGTGAAAATCAAACGGTTGAATTCTTCCCAAGGGTCTCCTATATCGTAGCGATCAAAGTCTAATATTTTCAGTTTCCCATCCGCACCCAGTAGGAAGTTACCTGTGTGAAAATCTCCATGATGGTAGGCAATCGGTCTCCCTTCAAGCAAGTGACGATTGGCCTGAACAAAGTCTATCATGGCTTGACCATTTGGATAGGAATGACTAGCTGCTTGGTAGGCAGCTAATTTATTGTCAATCTTAGCCTGATAAAAACTGTTCCAGTCCCGTTGACTTTGGTCAATTGGTAGGGCATGCAAGGTTCGCAAAAACTTCCCTGACTGACAGCCCAAATCATACAAGACAGCATCAGACAGGCTAGAAGCTACTTCATTCATGTCCTGACCTTCCACCCATTCATAGAGAGTGTAGACTGACAAGTCATCCGTCCAAAAGGCGATTGGCTCTGCCACAGGCAAACCTAGACCAAACAGGTTTTCAACTAACTGAAACTCTAATCGCTTAGCCTCATAGGCTGGCCGCTCTGCTATTCTCAAAAGACCAAAGCGACCATCTTCTAGCTGGACCTTGTACTTTTGGTCCGTGGACCAGCCTTTGGTGAGGGGCTGTCGAGACACTATCCTAACTGCCATTAGTCGATGTTGGGCTTATAGAAGGCGCGGTTATCCATGGCAAAAATGCGGTTGGTCATCTCGCCTGGGCCGACCTTGTCCAAGGCCGACAGCATCATCATCATTTCAGCATCGATATTGTCAATCATGTGGAGGATTTCTGCCTCCATAATCTGCGGACGGACAGGGCTTCCATACTCCAAGAGGCCATGGTGGCTGAGGATAACGTGGCGCAGAACAGTCACTTCCTCCAGACTGTCATCGATGCCCAATTCCATCAAGACCTTGGTAATCTCTTCATCAATCAAGGAAATGTGCCCAATCAGATTCCCACGGACAGTGTAGCCAGTATTGTCTGGACCAGTCAGTTCGATTACCTTGGCTAGGTCATGAAGCATGATTCCTGCAAAGAGCAGGCTCTTGTTGAGCTGAGGATAAATATCACCAATTTTATCAGCCAAGCGTACCATGGTCGCTGTATGGAAGGACAAGCCTGAGTAGAAGGCATGGTGATTGGTCTTGGCTGCTGGATAGGAATAAAATTCCTTGTCGTACTTGCTGTAGAGAGCACGGACAATCCGCTGCCATGTGGCATTTTCGATGCGGAAAATCATCTGGCTCAAATAGTCCTTGGTGTCCTTGACATCCACAGGTGGTTTTTCCTTGAAATCAGCAGGGTCGTTGGGCTCGCCTGCCTTTGGCAAACGAAGAACCAGTTGATTGACCTGGGGGGTGTTGTTGTAAACCTCACGGCGCCCCTGCATGTGAACAACTGTCCCAGCAGTAAAATCCTTGATTTTCCCTGGCTGGGCATCCCAGATCTTGCCTTCAATCTCGCCCGTATCATCTTGGAAGGTCAGAGCTAGGTAGTCTTTGCCAGCCCGTGTTTGACGGACTTCAGCAGTCTTAATCAGATAGAATCCTTCGAAGAATTCATCTTTTTTCATTTGGTTAATTTTCATTATCTTCCTCATCTAATGGGGACAGGCCAAGCAGCCCCTTTGTTTGGTCATCTTCGTACAGGTCAATGGTACGAAGACTACGCTCGATGGCGTTGGTGCGAGTGGTTAGGAGTTTGTCAATATTGCTGCTGGCTTGATTGAGCTGTTTCTGAGCCTTGACCAAGAGGTCAGAAAACTTGCCAAATTCCAGCTTGACATTGCCCAAGACCTTGGAAATATCATCGGCTGACCGTTGAATGTTAAGGGTCTTAAAGCCGACGGAGAGGGAATTGAGCAGGGCAGACAGGGTGGTCGGTCCTGCTACCACGATATTTTCCTGACGGCGAAGGTCATCAAAGAAAATCGGATTGCGGACCACCTCTGAATAAAGCCCTTCGGTTGGCAAGAACAACACACCAAAATTAGTCGTTTCAGGCGGATTGAGGTACTTGCTCTGAATGTCCTTGGCAAAACGTTTAATAGCAGCCAAGAGATTTTTCCGATGGAGGTCAATCTGGTCCTTATCCCCACTTTCGTAAGCATCTTCCAAGCGGTAGTAATCCGCCAGCGGAAACTTGGAATCGATTGGCAAGTAGATATAGTCGCCTTCCGTCCGTCCTGGTAACTTGACCGCATACTCCACGCGCTCACTAGAGCCTGAAACCGTGGCAAACTCTCGTTCATATTGGCTAGGTGTCAAGATATCCTCGATAATCTGTCCCAGCTGCAATTCACCCATGATGCCACGGGTTTTGGTACCAGACAGAACCTTGTTAAGGCTACCCACATCACGCGCCACCGTCTGCATTTCACCCAGACCACGATTGACCGATTCCAACTGCTTGGACACCGTTTCAAAGGAGGCTTGTAGGCGGGTTTGCAGGGTTTTCTCCAGCTTTTCCTCGACTGTTTGCCGCATTTCTTCCAGGCGTTTTTCGTTGGACTCCTGAATGGCCTGCAATCGGCGGTCGGTAGCATCACGCGTTTCCAAGTGGCTCTTATTCAGCTCTTGACGGATGTCTGTTAGCTGTTGGTAAAGCTCCGTGCGGAGTCTTTCTACCTCATGATGAATGGCTTGCTGCTGTTTGAGAGTTGCATTTTCTAGTTGATAGCTGAGCTGGTCAGACAAGTTGTCTGCTGTATCTTCGGCTTGATCTTGCAAAAGCAGGGCCAAGCTCTGCCATTTTCCATAAAGAAAAACCAAGGCAAGCAAGACCAGTATCAGCAAAATAAGTAATACAATATCCATCTAATCCTTATCCTTACTGTAGATCAGGACCACGTAGCCCTGATCCAGTTGAATGTCTATGTCTCTATCTATAAATTCGTTAGAGGAATAGCATTTTTTGAAAAAATAATTGCTGGCATCCAGCGGGTACTTGGCACGACGAATTGTCAGGCGACTCTGGTCCGACGGCATAAAGGAAATGTACTTCATACCAGCAATCGGTGACAAACGGTGCTGACCTGCAGGTCGAAATCGGACGATGTTCTGACTATCCACCAATTCAATCTGCTCCATGTAGGGTGCCAAGTCGGGTTCTGCAACCATAAATAGATTGGCCATCATATGGTCCATGCGACCACCCAAGGCTCCGTATATGCGAACCTGGGCCTGCGGATACGCCTTGAAGATTTCCTTTAAAGCCAGCTCCAAGTCTGTATCATCTTTTTCAGCAGGAGCTTGCAAAAAACGCTCTGCCA
Source organism: Streptococcus sp. 2021WUSS109 (assembly GCF_044427305.1). Taxonomy (NCBI): domain Bacteria; kingdom Bacillati; phylum Bacillota; class Bacilli; order Lactobacillales; family Streptococcaceae; genus Streptococcus; species Streptococcus sp. 2021WUSS109. Next base: position 37,578 of record NZ_JAOTGF010000005.1, on the reverse strand, counting down.
TCTCCCTTATCCGACCCAGCTCCTCAGAGGTCACCGAGTCAAAATCACCGATAGCCCAGTCAAGAGGCAGGGAGTGGTCCAGAAGACGAAGAGAGCCTGCATCTACCCCCACATAGAGGTCGGCAGGCTCAGGAAGGCAGTCAAAGGAACCGCCCGCAATGACAGCAATCTTAATCATTGAGGGCAGCTCTCAATTTGGCAACGTTGGCATCCAAGTCTCCTTTGAAGAGGTAGGATCCAGCCACAAAGACATTGGCACCCGCATTTTTGGCTGAATGAATGGTCTTGTCGTCAATCCCGCCGTCCACTTCGATGTCAAAGGTCAAGCCCTTGGCTTCACGCAATTTAACCAAATCCGCAATCTTCTCAGCCACTTCTGGAATGTAGGCTTGTCCACCAAAACCGGGGTTAACTGTCATAAGCAAAACCTGATCCACCAAGTTGAGCACAGGCTCAATGGTCACAAGAGGAGTGCCTGGATTGATGACCACACCCACCTTCATACCAGCCGCACGAATTTTTTGGAGGGTCCCATGCAAGTGAACCGTTGCTTCTGCGTGAATGGTTAAAATATCTGCACCCGCACATGCAAAGGTCTCGATATGATTTTCAGGATTAGACACCATGAGATGGCAATCAAAAACCAGCTTGCTATGAGGACGCATAGCTGCAACCACATCCGCCCCAAAGCTGATATTTGGCACAAAGTGACCGTCCATGACATCAATGTGCACATACTCCACACCTGTCTTTTCTAGACGTTTGAGCTCTTTTTCAAAATTTGCATAATCCGCCGCCAAAATAGACGGTGCAATCTTATAATGTGACATAGAGTACCAACTTTCTATTTGAATTTCTTACTAACCTTGGTATAGGTTTCACGCTGATTTTGGATTTCGCTGAGGAATTGGAGATAATTGTCAAAGCGGCTTTGGGAAATGGCAGAGCTGGCAACAGCTTCCTTGACCGCACAATCCGGCTCATGGGTATGGGTACAGGTCCTAAATTTGCAGTCCTGACTGCTTTCCGCAATCTCTGGGAAACAATCTGTCAGAGCCTCCGCCTCCTTGACTTCATAGTCTAGAGATGAAAAACCTGGCGTATCCGCAATTTTCCCACCGAAGACATTGTAGAAACTGACCGCACGGGTGGTATGGCGACCACGCCCCAGGCTATCTGAAATTGCCCCTGTTTCCAAGGCTAATTCTGGTGCAATGCGATTGAGAAGAGTCGATTTGCCAACCCCTGTCTGCCCCATAAAGACTGTCACCTTATCCTGCAATAATGGTGTCAATTCCTCCAAACTATAGACAAATGGATAGCCAATTTTCTCATAGATAGCCTTGAAGGCATCCATCTCCGTCCGATCTTCTACCAAGTCCATCTTAGAGATGTAAATAACCGGGTCCATGTCCTTTTGTTCCAAGAGGACGAGAAAGCGATCCAAGAGATTGGCATTAAAATCAGGTTCCCTGGCCGACATGATAACCACCGCCTGATCGATATTGACGATAGGAGGTCGAACCAAACTATTCTTTCTCTCATGAATCTTTAAAATATAGCCTTCTGAGTTTTCCTCGGCAGAAAAGTCCACAAAATCACCCACGTAGGGCGTTTGTCCCTTCTTACGAAAATTTCCTCTGGCTCTGGTTTGATAAATCTGTCCATCCGCCTCGACATAGTAAAAACCTGCCAAGGCCTTGATAATTCTTCCTTGCAATGAAGACTCCTTTGTGTGTACTTGTTCCTATTATACCAAATTTCCTAAGAAAAAAGGAGCAGGAAAGAACTCGAACCTTAATAAAAGAGCGCGTCACCCATTTCACGTTTCAAGTTGTTGAGCTGAAACAGTCTATTCCCAGACTGTTTCAGTCCCACCCCGTATAGCTCCAACAGTCAGAGTAGTGACTGTTGGAGGTTGGAGATAGAGCGAATAGAGTTCGCTACAAAACTGTCTGGGAGACAGTTTGAGGTTGGATATGAAGCGAACTTTGTTCGCAACAGTCGTAATGGTTAGATTTGGAGTGTAAAACACGAACTGCTGAGATTTGCTTCGCAAATCCCATCTCCAACCTTTAACAGTCTATTCCTAGACTGTTAAAGCCAATCAACCACTGCGCTGAGATGTTGACACTAACCTTATGAAGTGGGATGGTCTTTTACCCAGACTCTGAGATTTTACATTTTCCTCTAGTCATTTCAAATAAAAAATAGTATAATAAAAAGCAAGCGGAGGTGGTGGAACGGCAGACACGCATGCTTCAGGCGCATGTGCCCATCGGGTGTGAGGGTTCAAATCCCTTCCTCCGCATTATTTATAAAGGATAACCCCAAGTCAAAGTTGATGACTTGGGGGCATTTTTATATCTTCTCACGCAATTTCCCATCACGCAATTCCAAAACCACATCAAACATGTCTAGGATGACTGGGTCTGATTCATGCAAGATGGTGATGATGAGTTTGTCCTCCAGCTGCAAGAGGTTGGTCAAAACCTGCTTAGTCAGGGCAGGGTCTAAATGGGCGGTCGGTTCATCCAAGAGCAATATCTCCTTACCACTCATCAAGGTACGGAGCAGGCACAGGACATTTTTCTCGCCTCCACTTAAGAGACTAGGATTACTTGCGGTCATCAATGTGTCCTGTAAACTCGCTGGCAAGCTCCTTAACAAGCCAAGCATGACATCTCTTCCCTTCTCATAGGTTCCAAAAACAGATACATTGTTTTCAAAATCGGTATGGTAAAGATGCTCAAACTGGCTGAGATAGAAGGCGGTAGCTGCTTCCATTTCATGCAAAACATCGTTTTCCAGATAGGAAACACTTCCCTTGTCCAGAGCCAGTTCTCCTGCCAACACTCGTAAAAAAGTGGATTTTCCGCTGGCTGACGGACCAATGATGGCATACTTTTTCCCCTTGTCAAACCGATAGGAAAAATCTGCTACCGCTAATTCTCCCATACGATAGGCCACTTCCCTGACTTCCAAGGCCGTCACATTGGGATAGCTTGGTACTTGCTCAGACAAGACCTGACCAGCAAGATATCCTTCTAGGTTGGCAACCGTTTCCTTGGTTGAATGGATATAATTGACATCCAAGAGGATGTATTTCATAGGATAGATGAAATTTTCAACATAGCTAAAAGTCGCAATGGCAGCACCGATGGTCAACTCTTTTTGCAGCAAGAGGTAGCCGACCAAGCCAAAAGCTGTTAATTGCACCAAAAACATGGAAAATCCATTGACAACATTAGCCAGGGTCTTGAATTGCCCAAAGCGAAAACGAGCCTGCTCACTTTCTTCTACTGACCGATGGTGGACACGGCTGATGGAACCGAAGGTTTCACTATTAACGCGGTTCTTAGCAGAAAAGAGGTCAGTCACCACCTGTAAACGCAACATGGTGAACCCCAAACTTCCGTAAATCATTCAGTATTTCTTTCAAGTCCTCAGTAGACAACCCATTTTTTGCATGTTCAGGAAGATAACAGTGTTTACAACGCCAATTACATCTTGTTGTCAATTCAATTATTACAAAAACCGGACTATCATTTTTAAATGCATCATCCATGACAGTCGAAAGCGAAAAAACGATGCATTATCTTTCATAAAAGTAACCCCTCTTTTTGTAACTCTATTAAAAATGAAAATACATCTTTGTTGAGTTGAGCATTATTCAAATTGTAAGTGTCACTTAACTCTTGTATTACACTACTAATTTCAATTGAATTGTCAATTGCTTCCCATATATATTTACTTATATGATCAAGATAATAAATTTGTCCTGTGCTCTCATTCACAATATAAATATAATCATTTATTTTCTGCCAAGAAATATTATTTGAAAATGTGTACATATTACTTCTCCCTTCAAAGTGACTTTATTATAAACAAAAAAATGGGATAAATAAAATCGTATCCCATTTATGCAATCAATCATTCACAATTACATTTTCTAAACACTTTTCATACCAGTCTGCTATATTCTGACTATCTACTGCTCTCAGCAAACCGATACACTTTCTCATCTCTAATATACCATTTTGATCTTTATTCTTTTTATAGTCATAGAAACCCTTTCCATATCGAAAAAGAATACGATCAAACACAGCCGTTTCCTCAAAAAAATTATTTTTTATGATTTTTTCAAGATAAACTGCATCCGACAATTTATTTCGGTCAATGCAAACCAAATATGCATTTAGTAAAATTTGTGATAAAACATTTCGATTTTGTCGTATTTCAGAAAAATACTGTGTTCGTTTTATCAATTCTCTACAGAATAGCATAGTACAGCTATGATTCAATTCATCCATTGTGTTAGCAAATAACGTCAATTCATAGTAGCCCCAATTCTCTACTCGGAAGAGATAGTCTGTTAAATACGTTAACTCATCCAAAGAAACTTTTGTCACCTGATCTAGATCACTTAATTTAATTTTGATTAAAACAGCATTTAATCGATAAAATTCTCTACGATAATCCCCCTGTGCTTTCACTAGTTGATCGGACAGCATTTTTCTTATTTTCATTATATCTCTACCATATATTGATTGTCTCAGTTGTTCTAAAATTATAGTCAACTCATCTCTCTGGAAATCCTGACTTGCATAACAATACTCATCAAAGTCTACATTCAACTCTGCTAATACACCAAAAAGTTTGCTAATTGTTATGTCAGATTCCCCGTTTTCAAACCGTGAGAGTTGCGAAGTCGAGAGATGCCCTCTGGCAACCTCCACCAAGCTCTTTCCCTTACCTTCCCTAATAAATTTAAATGTTTGGCCAAAACTATTCATTTCACAATTCCTCTTTTGCATATACGGGATTTTTTTTACAACTTATAAAGTATGTGTTACATTAGTTACAAAGTTTAGAAAACAATATCATAAACAGGAGCTTTCATATGAAAAAAAGTACTCGAACTCTGCTAATAGTTGTCTCACTCTTTTCTGCCATTACGGTATTAGAAAAAATTATACAAATTTTTATTTTGAAATAATCAAAACAGAACCTCATCTATCTATATTATCTATCTTATTAGAATATATTTTAGTTTTAGAGTCTATTCTTTTTTAGTTAATAAACCCGAGTAAGATAAACTTACTTGGGTTGTTTTAATTTTACTCACCTGCCCCAATCCGTACCACCCCATCATAACGGCTACGAACCTCATCGGACACGCGGTGGGAAATATGAATGAGCGTCTTATCAGCTAGTGAGGTAAGGTAGGCTTCAATTACTGCATAGGTTTCCTGATCCAAGGCAGACAGACTTTCATCCAGTAACAAGATATCCTTATCTTGCAGCAAGGCACGAATCAAGAGCAGGCGTTGCTTTTGTCCGCCAGACAGTCCGCTATCATCACTAATTTCCTCGCTCAAAGAAGCATAACTTGGGAAACGACTGTCAAGGTTCATGGTCTTAATGAGAAACATCAGCCTATCGTCTGGAACCTCCCGTCCCATGGTCAAGTTGTAGAGAACCGTATCATGGAAAAGAGCTCCCTCTTGTGGCAGATAGACAATCTTATCTTGAATGGCTTGGTAGGACAAGTCTGAAAGAGAGGTTTTATCAACGTAAATATCCCCTGCTTGCAGTTGGCTATTCTTGGTCAAAATAAGAGCCAAGGAAGATTTGCCAGAACCACTTTCCCCAAGAATTAAATACTTCTTACCACGTTCAAACGCTACGGTCAGGTCTTCAAAGACCTGCTTCTCACCGAGAGCATAACTAGCCTTGACCAGTTGAATACTCTGGAAAGCTGAAGCTAGTTCCTGTCCCTTCGTTTCTTGACCCAAAGTAGATAGCTCAAACTCTTGTTTCAATTCCTTAACGGCATGCCTGTCCAAAAAGGCTGCCGCAATGCTATTAATTGGATCCACCAACTGCTCTGAAATGGTCAGAATAGCTGTCAAGCCACCGATGGTCAAGGCTCCAGAAAAAACCTGAAAACCACCAATAAAGATAATCGAAAGAGTAGTCAGATAAAAGACAAAACCGACTAAGAGCCGCATGGTTACTGTCGTTCGATTGGCCTGATTGACCTTGTCATTGACTGCTTGATAGCGATCATTCAGCCCATCTAAAACTTGCTGTCTTTGGCGACTATTTTTCACTTGCAAATAGCTCAGAAAGGTATCTGAAACCCTTGTATTATAGACCTGCTGACTGTCCGAAATCGCCTCCTGATTGAGCCTTCTCCGCTTTTTAAACAAATAGGGAATCACAACTGGCAAGAATGAGATCAGAATCAAGAAAATAGCGGTCAGACCATCCAAGCTAAGAAGAGCCAAACTGGCAATGCCAAAGGTACAAGCACCTTGAAAAATCGTAAAGAAAGCGTCGTAATAATCTTCTTTCACCGTCTCCAAATCATTATTGAGCTGGGAAATATAGGCCCCTGCCCCCTGCTCAACAAACCGCCTAAAAGGTAAATCAAACATTTTCCCAATAAAGGTCGACTGCAATTGGAAACCTACTTGATTGAGATAGCTGACATTGGCAATCTGACGAATGTATTCAAAGACCAGCATGACAAGGACAGTTAGCCCCATCAGCACAAAATACGACACAAAGGCTTGTCTATCTCCAGCTGCAATAGCATCAATAATGTAGCGATATTGGTATAGAAAGCCAACATTTAGCAGGGCTACTGCAAAAATACAAGATAAGGTTAGCCAAAAATTCCTCTTTTTCATTTCCCCTCCACCGTTTGATAGATTTCTAAGTAAAGCAATAAAAAATCTGTATTAAACACCGTTATTATACCACAACTCCTTATGTTTGTGTATGTTTTCACATAAAGAAGAAACCAAGCCAGCTATCTGACTTGGTCTATTTTTATTCTGTCGTTTCAGTCGCTACTTTGAAAAAGTCTTTGTATTTCAAAAGGTAGCCTTTTCCTGTGGATAGGTCATATTGGACCAGTTTGAGTTCTTCTGCCACCTTGGCATCACGCTCAGTCTGTCCTACTCGGTCCTTATGAAGCACTTCAGTCAAGAGGGCATAGTAAGGACTGACCTTGTTATTGGTCGTTTCCAACATGAGGGCATTCATGTCGCTAGAATTGACCAAATCATAATGGTAGTCTTCTGTTTCAAAATTACTCCACACGAAATAATCTGTCTTATACTGCGCACTTGGGTCCGTCACGAAGGCAGACTCTGGATACAAACCTGGTAGGTGGTCACCGTAAAAAACAACTGTCACTTTCTTATCCAAGATCTTAAGCTGGTCTAGAAAATCCCTTGTTGCCTGATCCGTAAAGGATAGGAGGCGAACATAGCTGGTCAAGTTTTCATTTTCCTCAGCCGTGAAGCCCTCACCCGATGCTGTTATACCTGCAGGCTCTAGAGAATTCCACTGAACATGGTTCTGCATAGTAATAGCCGACACAAAGCTGGTATCGGCAGAACGTACCTGATCCAAAATCAAGTCATAGGTCTTCTTGTCACTGACAAAATTCCCCCGATAATCCTCAGCCGTCACAGTAAGAGGATACTTGGCACTATTGAGAGTGTAGAATTGCTCAATCCCCAGCTGCTTATAGATAGAATTTCGATTGTAACTGGTATCGTAGTAAGGATGGATGGCGATACGATTATCTGCTGGATAGAGGTCACTGATACTTGGCAACTTCTTCATATTTGGCGCCACATCCAGATAGACTGAAGAAATGGATGAGCTGTAATTGTAGAAGGGCAGACCACTATAGACCTGAAACTCGATATTAGCCGTACCACCACCATAGTGGTCACTCTTCATCAAGCCACTGGTAGTCTGGCTCATGATGTACTCAATATTTGGAAGGACATTTTGACTAAGGGTTACACCTGGAATCCGACGCGGGTCAGCCAAACTCTCACTAAGAATGTAGATAACCGTCTGGTCAGTCAATTGACCTGTCCGTTCTGCATTGATTTCCTCAGCCAAGGCGGTATACTTCTTCACAATGGCCTTCATGGTCTTCTCAGAGTAATTCTCAGGCATTTCCATACTGGTCTTGCTGAGTTGCTGCAACCAGAGGAATGAAAGAGTGCGATAACGAGCCACAAAGGCGTAGCCCTTCCAATCTACATTCCGCCAGTTATTGACCTGAGAAAGAATAGGAATCCAGCCAGCAATCTTATGGTCTTTTTCATTGCGAATAGCCCAGCCCATTCCTAAAATCAAGGATACGATAACTGAAACTCCTGCCAGCCGTTTCCAGATAGAAGCGACAATCCTTCCTTGGAAATACTTCTTGTGAATATGTCGGTAGATAAACACAAGGAGGACTATAAAGACGAGCGATACCAAAATAACACGTAGACTGATAAAGCTGAGAATCATCCCCATATTGCCAATCCATTTGAAGTCATTGGGTGTCATTGGCTCCGAACGGTAGCGGAATTTGAGAAAATTGGCCGTAACCAAAATGACGTTTAGACTAGCAATCACGGCAACAGATAAGATTTGACGGTTGATAACTAGGCTAATGATGGCATTGAGAAAAAAGAGGCAGGCAATCTGGAAGACAATAGCCCCTGGAAAGAGATGACGTGTGAAATAAGAACCTGTTCCGCCAGCCATAGAAGCCTGATAACCAATATGCGATAGCGTAGCCAGTGCCAAACTGATAAAGAGCATGCTGTGGACATTGGTCCGATTTGCCTTAAACTCTACAAATGCCTTATGAAGATAGCGAAGAAAAATGTAGGTCCCTATAAAATGAATAGGTGCAAACAGCGGTGTCTGGCTGAAAAACTCTATATAAGAACCTTTCTCAACCAAACTCTCATAATGACTATCTTTCCAATAAGAGATAGCTAGAGGGCTGAGAGAAAGCAAACTGGTCAAGAGCAAATAGCCATCTGGTACCAAGTGATCGGCTGACCACTGGCTTAATCTTTCTCGAATTTTTGTCTTCTTTCGCCATAAAAATGCCAACAGGATTGGAAGAAGCAACATCAAAAGCAGTTCAAACTGAAAGAGATTATTACGGAAAATATTCCAGGGTTGATACTTCTTGGCATTGAGCCGATAAACCAAGTTGACAAGATATAGAAAACCTAGAAAATAGCTGACATACTTGGCAAAGGTTTTGGTCTTTACAAACTTCTCGTATGTATCAAGCAAGACCAATACATAAAACGTAAAAATAGAATAGGCAAGCAAGGGCAGAGGAATAAACCAGAGCGGAAAAGATACACCGCTTAACAAAAGGGCTCGCCCCATAGCCAGCAAGACGGTCATTACCATGACCAGGATAAATTGCTTGGTTGCCTTGAGTTTGATTTGTTTCATAGCATTTCTCTCTTAGGAAATATTTGATTTTCGGTAGATAAAGGTATAATAAATCGACCAAAGTATCCAGCCAGTCAAACTGATAAAGATAACTGGCAATAACCACCATTGTTGCTTATAGGAGAGGATTAGGGTGTTCTTCCCTTTTTGGCTGGTAACCGTTGGCACACCAATAGTGGAAAGATAATAATCCATCTTCCCTAACCTCTTTCCATTCAATGTCAATTCACTATCTCGGTAAATAACAATCGGTATTTGGATTTCCTCTGATTGATTTGCCGACCAACTTATTTTTAAGCTATCCCCAAAAACTTGCTTATTAAATTGCTGGTTAGGTAAAATAATCTGGTCACGGTAACGATCATAACGAGATTTAGCCTCATTTACCGCACGAACATTCTCTTCTTTTTCAGATAACACCGGCACATAGTCGGGAGTTGATTTCTGAGCCAGTTGAACAAACTCACCTAAATTTTTTGAATGCAAGGATGCACGTAATTCTTCCGTTGTTCCGTATAGAGTAGTATGAAGCATATCTTGTAAGAATTCTGCTTTGTTGTACTGGTCATTGACTGCTTGATTATATTGATCCCAAGTAAAACCAACACCAATTATGGTAGATAAGATTGTCATCCCCCAAAACAACTTTTTACGCACTTCGTAATCTGTTAATTGAAGACCAACAATCGTCAGAAGTAAAGCATTAGCATACAAAAAGAATCTAAAGGGAAATTGGATCAAATCCACTAATCCAATACCTTTACCAGCAAATAGTTGCCACGGAAAAAGATTTGTTGAAAAAATAAAAAACACCAGAAAAGTTAATGTCAGACCCCTCAATATCACCGATTGCTTCTTCCATTTTTTCAGCATAAGATAAAGAGAGGTTGCAAAAATGATTGGTAGAGAGTATGGAAAGTATAAGAAATAAGCCTTAGACCAGGTAACTGTTGACTGAATAAACTTTTTGTTTATAAATGGTGCTGCTAATTCATTTGTTGCATTTACATATAATAAGGGTAACCAGATATTTACAGTTAAAATCAGAAAAACTCCAACCGAAAACAGTACATCTTTCATTACGTTCCATTTGTCTTGCGATTTTAACCAACCAATTGAAAAAAGAATTGCATAGGCTAAGATGAGAAACAGAGCCGACAGCATGTGTATCTGCAACATTAACCCTACAGCTCCTGCCATCAGAAAAATAGGAACTTTACCAGTTTTTAGGAATCGAACTGCTGGAATCAAGCAAAGCGGAAATAAGGCCACTCCCCAACTTGAAAATCCTTGAGCTACCCACCAGTATTGAACAGAGTAGGTAGTCACGAAAAACATGGATAACCCAACAGATAGAGAATAGCGTACTTTCACTTCTCGCATTAGAAAATAAAGCGAAGTGGCACTCAAAACTCCTAAAAGAAGATTAGACAGTAGTTGATATCGATACCAAGTTCCGGCCAACAACAGCAAGGCTCCTTGCAAATAGGCTAGATATGGACCATATAGAGCATTGACAATCCTTCCAGATTGCTGATAGCCATGCAAGCTCATTATATAGGAAAAATCTCCTGACTTAATTTGCATAGCTGTATCATAAAAACGATTATAATGAAAAACAATATCGTCTCCTGTCACCACTGCTTTTGTCAAAATCTGTGGCAATAGAAGGGTGAGCGAAAAAAGAAAAAATACAGTTACTGCAACAATATCTGGATGCTTTTTCAGTAATTTTTTTAACATAAGATACCTTCATAAAAAAAGAGGGAACCCCTCTCTTGTTTTTGTAAGAACCTGTACTCAGAAGTGAAGTGATTATAAATAAGAGATAGTTTTTCGCTAATCAAGGCAGTTTTATTGAGAGAATACTGACTGTACTTTGAAAAAACTAACGATGACTAGCTTAAAAACTATCCTTAAGTAGAAGTGCTGAACTGTGAATACGGGTTCTTACTATTCTGCTCATTTGCAGACAATAATTCCTTAAAATTTATCAACTCCCAGTATAACAAGCTTTCCCCCCACTGTCAACGGACAAGATAGATTGAAAATGGTTTTAGGTAAAATAAAGATTGATTGCAGATTTCTCCGCAATCAATACTTGCTTATAAACCAACTTTCTGGAGGCTGTCAGACAAACGCGCGAAGTCTGCCATAGAAAGTGCTTCTCCACGGACACTGGCTTCCAGCTCTGCCATGCCAAGTGCCTGCGTCAGCTTGTCCTTAACTTCTTCGGACTTGCCGAAATGGTTGGTCAGGTTGTTCCACAAGGTCTTGCGGCGATGCACAAAGCTGGCCTTGGACACTCGGAAGAAGAAATCTTCGTCCTTGACGCTCACCAGAGGTTGCTCGCGGCGAACCATTTTGAGAATGGCGGAGTCCACGTTTGGTGCAGGCACAAAGACGGTGCGAGGCACGATGAAGGCCACCTTGGCAGTCATGTAGTACTGGACCGCAATGGACAGGCTGCCGTAGGCCTTGGTGTTTGGCTCAGCAGAAATGCGGTCGGCCACCTCCCGCTGCATCATGACCACGAACTCGCTGAAAGGAATCTTGCTCTCAATCAGGTGCATGAGGATAGGGGTGGTGATGTAGTAGGGCAGGTTGGCCACGACCTTGATAGGCAGGGCAGGATTTTTGAAATTCTGAATCTGGGTCTGCAGGTCGGTCTTTAGGATGTCTTGGTTGACCACAGTCACATTGTCAAAGCGACCCAAGGTGTCCGCCAAAATCGGAATCAGGCGGTCGTCTATCTCAAAGGCCATGACCTCAGCGGCATTCTCCGCCAAAAACTCGGTCAAGGCCCCGATCCCAGGCCCGATCTCGATGACATTGACATTCTGGTCAATCTCTGCCGTGTCTACAATCTTCTGTAAAATATTGGTATCGGTCAAAAAGTTCTGACCGAAGGATTTCTTAAAGGTAAACCCGTGGCGTTCAAGGACGGCACGAGTAACGTTTTTGTCTGCGATTCTCATAAACCCTCTCTTCGTTTTTTTCGTTCTTGGTAAACTTCTGGCGAGTAATGATATAACAAAATAAATAGATTCTCTCCATTATTTTCTTCAATAATTTTTTTTAGTAATTTACCGGAGTTTTTCAAACTTCTATCTTTTGTAAAATATACAGCGATTTCTTTCCCACTATTGAGAAGTTCCCACGCAACATTACTTCCTTGCATGTAAGGTAAGTATCGCTCTTTTTCTAAAAATGCAAAAAAATCTTGAACAGTCATGGTGTCCGACACATTAAATGCCATATTATGTGGCAAAACATCGTCACCCATACAGACGGAAGTCCTATCTACTTGTATTTTCATTTTATTCTCCATCTTCTACGTGGTAATCATCAAACTTTTCGCTCACTTTTTTCATGGTCTCGAAAGATTCTTGACTAACATAACAACCAGCTTCATGATACTGAGTTCCATTGATAATGTAGTCAAAGATTGAAATCATATTTCCAGCAGGTTCAATCATACCACTCCACTTTTCATCAAAGACCATCCTCAGACGTTTCCAATCTGTAAAGATTGAGATAGCCTCCCGATTCTCTTTCCCTTTTCTAGTCGGAAGATTAAACTTCGACCCTTGTTTAAAGGTAGACTCCTCTTTCCCATTTAATCTCTCTAAAAAATGTTTATCATGCTGCATGGGAATGAGGAAGGTAGCCCTTGGTATTTCTCTGGACAAAAATCCATAATAAAGCCCGTAAACCAATTCTTCATCTTTCGTCTCAGGTTTCCCCATCTGCCCCATCAGGAGCAACCAACGGACTATATTGGGATTGGTTACTGGTACTTGAATTTCTGGAATTCCACTAAAATCGGGTTTTGGAACCAACTCTTTCGCCCAGACTACTGTATCTTTGGACTCAATAAAAACCCCAAGTGCTCCATTTAGGTAAAATTCAGTTCCTAAAGCGTTGGTAATTCCTTCACCATCTTCCCCTTTTTCGACCTTTCGCAAAGTCACATCAGTTCGCTTAGCTTCTGTTAATTTCTCCATTACATAGTTATAGCGTTCCTCATCCACAATCTGTATCAACGGATCCGTACAAAGGAATGAACCATCTTCTCTTCGGAAGGTTTCAGAGTAGAGTTGGGCTTCTCCAGTCCTAGTCGATTGGAGAATATAAATCCTGTCAGCTGCTAAAAGTTTATCCTTGACAATACCTCTTAGCACCTGAATTTTTTGCTGATTTTCCTCAATTTCCTCTGTAGAAAAGACTTTGTCATTTTTCCTACAATAATTAATAAACAGCCCCACTAACTCAGCAACATCAGATAAGCTAGCTTTCTGAATATCTTCGGTTTTTAAAATTACATTTTGAAAGCCAATAAAACCATCTGCTAACGCTCTAAGATAAGCTTCTTCTTTAAAATCAGAGCTAGCAACAGAATTATATAGGACTAGTCCTACTTTTGCAAGTTCGTTATCAGTCAGAATTACTCTCAGACTACCTTTTTGATTGGTCAAGACTTGCATTGCAGTTTGAGATTGCTCAATTTCCTTAACCGTTGCAACATAATCCCTACCTCCCTTAACAAAAGTAAGCCTATCACCCACCTTTATTGTACCATAAGCCTGACCAGATAAAATGACTTCCCTAGAATCTTGCGAGTTAAAGACCGCTTCTACACCAAAAGCAGCTGGCTGCTGGGTAGCTGTTGTCACTTCTGTCATCTCATCTTTATTCTTTTTAAAAAAATCAAATAATCCCACAGCACTCTCCCATCTTTCAGTAGTTTATGTTTCTCACTTCAACAACTTCACATAATCACTCTTGGTCGCAAAAAGATGACCAACTCGAACTTCATTTTTCACTACGCGATAGAGGGCGATGTAGTCTTTTCCAACGACATAGCCTCGGGTTAGATGAGGCGGGTCTATCTGCTTACCAAAACGGTTATCAGCGTTAAAACCACGTTCAGGAAAAATCTGCAAACTCTCCAAAGCTTCAACAATCATCCCAATTCGTCTTTTGGCAATTTCTTCTGAGAACTGTTCCGAGAAATAGGCATAAATATCCGCCAATTCCTTTTCCACTGCAGGAGCAAGTATCACTGAATATGACTCAAATTCCATACTTCTCTTTGACACTTTCTAGACTGATCCCTTGACCTGCCTCAATCGCCTGTTGGTTTTCCTGGATTTCCTTTTGAAGTTGTAAAAACAACTCTTCTCTTTCCAACTCTTCTTCAGTCAGAATGGGCAACTCATTTTTTACAGCAATGTTTTGCAAGAAGAGGTTAAAACCAGCAGTCAAATCCAGCTGGTTCATAGCAAATACTTCCTTGGCTTTTTCTAAAAGTCTGGAATCAGTTTTAAAATTTACTTGGGCATCCTTCTTTATAGTTATCAATCTAGTCTACCTCCTAGTTGTCTATATTGTAACACGAATAGATATCAGTAGCAATCTTCAAAAAAGCAGAAATATCAAAATTTCCGCTCTAGATTGTTTATTTCCCCAAATCATCAAAATAATAGAGATTCAAAAATTCTTCCTCAGTAACTGGACGGTCAAAATTATAAAACCAGCGATAGACTTCCACAGCTGGGCCATCAAACTCTACCATGTCGTCCATTTCTTGCACACCGGCAATATGAAACAAACGGCTCTGCTTCAAAATACCATCCGCATTGACATAGCCATCTTCAACTAGACCACGCAAATAGTCTGCTAGTTTGTTCTTATCAACCTGCTCATCCTCCCAAACAAGGACATTAGCCGGCAGCAAGTAGGTCACTTCTTCATAAGATGAATAATTTTCATAAGAAGGTTCAAACTCGTTTTTAACCAAGCACTTAACAGCGTAGACCCTATCCATGATAGCTCCCCATCGCCTTCTCCACTTCCACCAAACTTATCCCAAACAGCTCCAATCGTTTCAGCAGTTGCTTACCATTGCAATAGCCGATGCGGAGCTTCTCTCCCAGATATTCCCTCCGCTTGCGACTGTCGTTGCCCATAAGCAAGCCTAGTCGCATCAGATCGGACTTGATGATGTCAAAGTTATTTTCATCATCGTAGTAACCACGCACGCCTGCGAGGGCTTTTTCCAAGTCCTCAAAGCTGGCGTGCTCAATGCCCAAGGACCGCCCTTTTGTTTTGGACTGTGGCCTGGCCTCGTCCCGCTGTAAAAAGGCGTGTTTGACCGTGGGAATGGCCTGCATAATGATCTTCCGAATCCGCTCTCCATTGTAGTCTGGGTCAGTAAAGACAATGACGCCCCGCAGGTCATGGAGTTTCTCGATGCGTTCCAAGTCATCTTCTGATATGGCAGAGCCTCTGGTTTCGTAGGTATCCACCTCGTAAAATCGTTTTAGGTTTGCTGTATCATCCTTGCCTTCAACAACAAGGACTTCCTGTATCTTAATTTTCTGAGTCAATTCTGAACAAGCTCCTTGCATTCTCGTAGGTCGCTTTCGCCACTTCTTCGACCGACTGGTTGCGAAGCTGGGCCAGCATATCCACCACATATCTGGTGTAGCCGGTGCGATTTTCCCGACCACGCTTGGGAACTGGAGACAGATACGGCGCATCCGTCTCGACCAGGATTTTTTCTAGGGGCAATGCTTGCGCCGCTTCCTGAAGTTCGACGGCTTTCTTGAAGGTCACCACTCCCGAGAAGGAAATGTGCATGCCTAGGTCCATGAAGGCCTGAGCCTCCTCCAGCGTGCCAGAGAAGGAATGCATGATGCCTCCGCGCGGACCGACGCCGACTTCCTTGATGATCTGGTAAGTATCTTCCAAAGCATCGCGAGTATGAACCACAAAGGGCAAATCCAACTGCTTGCCCAACTCCATCTGTCGCTTGAAAACACGAGCCTGAGTGTCCTTATCCGCCGTCATCCAGTAGTAGTCCAGCCCAATCTCCCCCAGGGCAATGACCTTGGGATGTTTGAGTGCCTCAAGCAAGTAGCTTTCTACTTCTTCGTCATAGGTGCCAGCCTCTGTCGGATGCCAGCCCAATGTCAGATAAATTTCAGGGTGCTGGTCAGCAAGTTCTATAGCCTTGTCAATGGTTGCTCGGTCAAAACCGACCACATTGTGGAGGGTGACCCCCATTTCCTTGGCAAAGTCTAATTCTTCTTGGACCCGACCGTCAAACTGCTCTACGTTGAGGTGGGTGTGGGTGTCAAAAATTTGTATCATCGTTCCATCACTTTCTTTCCTACTATTGTAACATATTTCAGAAGATTCTTATGAGAAGAAAAAAACCAGCAGACTCGAGTTTCTGCTGGCTTCTCTTTTCATCTTCTTATGCTACTGTAAGAACTTTACGTCCCTTACGGCGACGAGCAGCTAACACGCGACGGCCGTTTTTAGTTGCCATACGGCTACGGAAACCGTGTTTACGCGCGCGACGGATTTTACTTGGTTGAAAAGTACGTTTCACGATGAATACCTCCTCTTAGATTCTTGTATTCGTTTAGCCGGCTAGTTTTGATCAGTTACTAAACATACCAAACTATTTTATATAAATTCTGTTCGTTTGTCAAGCTATTCTGCCATACTTTTAGGAAAGAATCAGAAAATCATTGAAAAAAGAGGACTAGCCTCTTTTTAATCATGATTCCCTTCAATATCTACAACGACATATCGGTTCGGCTCGCTACCTTCTGAATAGCTTGTCAAACCGTCCATTTTAGAGATAATGCGGTGGATAATTTTACGTTCGCTACTTGACATCGGATCTGTATGGTAGGCTTCCTGCTCTGCCAAAACACGTTCTGCCAATTTTTGTGCGTAGCCTTGAAGAACCTCTGCGCGGTGTTCTACATAATCATTCACATTGATTGTAATATAGAAATTACGCTCATAACGGTTGTATAAGAAGTTCTGAGCCAAAAGTTGCAAAGCCTTTAAGACTTTTCCGTGATAACCGATAACACGACCTGGTTCATTGGTATCCACTTGAATATTGATTGTACGGCGATTATGACTTGTATCAATACGCGCCTCAACATCCATATCATCCAGAATTTCTTGTACATAAGCTGTCACTTCTGAAACAACCTGTTCAATATCATACTGGGGCTCAATCTTAATGTCTAAATCAGCAAAATTATCTGCTTGATTTTCTGAGACGACTTCTTGATTTACGTCTTCCTTAGCAGATGTTGTTGCATCTGTAGTAGTTAGTAAATCTTCTGAAAGAATTTCAATCCGACCTGTTTCTTCCAAAATCGTTGTCGCTTCTTTTTCATTTTTCAAGATCTGCGCTTTAATATCATCATCAAGCGTTTGACCAGACTTTTCAAATTCTTTTACCGCTGCAACAACTTTTCCTAGGTCAATCGTAGCCTCTGAAACGCTTTTTACTGGTTCATTGAGGTCGTTAATTTCACTTGGAACGCCACGAACTGCTTTCTGATTAGCCTTAACAACCGTTGTTTCATTGATGACATCAATATCCACAATCGCTGGCTTTTTACCGAAACCAAGGAAACCTTTTTTCTCACGCGCAACCACAGTAATATGTGCTTTTTTTCGAGGAATATTTAGCTCTACCAAGCCATTCTGGATGGCCTCTTCAACACTTGCTCCTGTAAATTTCATCTTCTCTCTCCTAGTTTTCCTATTTCTTTTTCTGTGCTTTTTTCTGTGCCCGTCGGATTTTTGCCTGACGTTCTTTTTCCGCATCAATT
Source organism: Streptococcus sp. 2021WUSS109 (assembly GCF_044427305.1). Lineage (NCBI taxonomy): Bacteria > Bacillati > Bacillota > Bacilli > Lactobacillales > Streptococcaceae > Streptococcus > Streptococcus sp. 2021WUSS109. The sequence continues at coordinate 19,639 of NZ_JAOTGF010000005.1, read as the reverse complement.
TTCGCTTGACGCTCTGCTATTATTTTAAACGGATTATTGAACACCAAGGTTTGAGCAACCTGATAGGCATTTGACACTGTCCAATACAAAGCCACCCCACTAGCAGCTGCCACAGCAAAGAAAAAGATCATCACGGGCATGACATAAGTCATAATTGTCATAGCCATATTCTTCTCAATTGCTGATTTATTGGTCAACCATGAGCTAAGGAATGTAAACACTGCAGCCAGAATCGGCAAAATAAAGAACGGATCCGGCTCCCCAAGATTTAACCAAAGGAAGTGACCTACTTTCAAGGCTTCAACACGTGTCAGAGCTTGAAAGAGGGCCAAAAGGATTGGCATTTGAATGAAGAGCGGAATCATGGACGCTCTCATGCTGACGCCATTCTCTTTGTAGAGAGCTTGCGTTGCTTCATAGAGCTGCTGGCGACTTTCCATATCCGTTCCTGGATACTCCGCTTGCAACTTTTTCAGCTGAGGTTGAAGCTCCTGCATCTTCCGTGAGGAATTCATCTGTATTTGGAACAAGGGCAACAGAAGGGTTCGAATTAAAATGGTAAAAAGTATAATACCGATTCCAATTTGACCGTTGATAGATAGGAACTGAATAATGCTGGCAAACCAGTAAATTAATCTATCCCACGCATCTGTAGATTGACTGGTCACTGGCCCTGTTCCGCAGGCTGTTAAAACAATTAGAGATACTACCAGTAGACCTGCCCATTTAACTTTCTTTTTCAATCACAACACCTTCCTGGTATAGTTTAGCTAGTTTCAAAACATGGATGAGGTTTTGCTTCATTTCTTGATAGGACAATTCCTCTACACCTTTTCGAGCAATGATAACAAAGTCATCTGCTACCAGTTGATGTTGGCATTCAATTAAGATGTGACGAATCCTGCGCTTAATCTTATTTCGCATGACAGCGTTTCCCAATTTTTTGCTGACAGATAAACCTACTCGGAAATGCTTTTGCTCTTTAGGTAATCGGTAGACAACAAATCTCCGATTGGCGACATTGTTTCCTTTTGTAAAAATGTCATTAAAATCTCGTTCACGCTTGACACGATAGCTTTTTTTCAAACTGCCACTCCATCTTTCAAAATTACTTCTATTATACCACAAAATTCAAAAAAGCCAATAAACATACCGTTTATAGGCTTTTTGCGTTCTGAATTTCCTCTTTGGCACTTTTCAACTGGTCTGCAATCGATTCAAAACCTGTCCCACCAAGGGAATTTCTACGACTGACAGCAACTTTGGAGGACAAGGCATCATAAATATCTGTTTGAATAAGAAGCGAAATAGCCTGGTAGGTCTCAAACGATACATCCTGGAGATAGTGTCCTGCCTTGCTACATTCCAAGACCAGTTTTCCAACAATCTCATGCGCTTGACGGAAGGGCATGAGATTGTTTGCTAGATAGTCTGCCAATTCAGTCGCATTGGAAAAGTCCCTCTCTGTCGACTGAGCCTTCCTTGTCTTCCTGCAAGTCCTTATTATAGGTTAAAGGCAGGGATTTCATGACTGTCAGTAGGCCAACTAAGTTCCCATAAACTCTACCGGTTTTCCCCCGAATCAGCTCAGCCTGCCCAGTCTCTTCTAAAATATATTCCTCATCATAACTGATTATGGTTGATAAATTTTCCGTTCTTTTAAAATTTTCCAGAAATAATAAGCTAAACTAAAATCAAGCAATCCATGAATAGCCGAGCCAACACCCACCAAGCCAAGCATCGTTATCCAGTAGGTAGCAGAAGTTTGTTGCCCCGAAGTAAGCACCATCACCACAATATATTCTCCTAGACCATGCAGGAGATTAAGCCCAATTCCTAATAGTAAAAAGCGCTTAGAATCCATGAGAATCGGAAAACGCTTGACCAAGACCGCGCCTAAGGTGAGGAAGAACAGATGCGTAAGCGCCCGAAATACAATAACGATTGGAAAACCGGCGAGGAAAAAGCCCAAACTAGAACCTAAAGCAACAAAAATAGCAGTAGCTGGTGAAATAAACATGGCTATAAACAAAGGAATGTGACTAGCAAGTGTATAGGATGCTGGGCCAATAATGATTTTAATCGGCATCATTAAAGGTATTAAAATGGCAAATGCGGTTAAAATTGCACTAATTGATAGCTGCTTAACTGAATTTTTAGATGATAGTGTTAATTGGGACATTAGGCACCTCTCTTTCTATTGGTTTGATTATAAAACAAAACATTACAGGTGTCAAGACACCTGTAATGTTTTATTGATTTTCTAGCAAAATTCCTGCAGCCTTTAATACCAAAGAAAGTTCTTGGTAGGCTTGAACCGAGGGAAATGAGACAGTATGAGTATGAACTCCTTCTGTTAAATTACTCAGTAACACACCTTGGTATTGACCTAAGGCATCCAAAAAATGATCCCTATCTTCTAAACTTGCAATATTCAACTTGCCTGATAATAAGCCGTAAATGGGATGCTCAATTTCAACATCTAATATTTGAGCTCCACCCTCTAGCAAGATTGTCAATTCTTTTTCTACCTCTTCTGGACCATGTTGACAAGCTATCTTTCGAATGTAGGCTCCTTCAGTAGATGGCAAAGAAGATTGGAGTAAGTACCCTCTTGGAGTTGCCAAGACAGCTTCTCCCTCCGCACGAAGCAAGGCTACATCTCCAACAATTACTTGCCGACTCACTCCAAATTCTTTCGCCAGATAATTAGCTGCAAGGGGATCGAGGCTTTCTCGTAAAAGGGATAGGATTTTCTTACGTCGTTCTGTTGCTTTCATACACATTCCTTTCGTACACTTTTTTCCATTATATCAAAATTCCTATAAATCAACCTTTCCTCAACCAAAAAACGGAAACTGCAGAACAGTCTCCGTTATCATCTACTAGTTTAGCAATGCTTGAATAGCCGCAATGTCCAAACGTTTCATGGTCATCACCGCTGCATTGACTGCCTTGACCTTTTCTGGGCTAGCCGTATCATATGCTTCCATCAAAATACGCGGTACGATCTGCCAAGAAATCCCAAACTGGTCCTTGGCCCAACCGCAAATCTCCGCTTCTGGCACAGCAGACACTTTTTCATACCAGCTCTCTGCTTCTTCCTGACTGTCTACATAGACCATGAGCGAGAAGGCCTCGTTGAAAGAGGCCTCGCCACCGTAGCCGTGGTCCATAGCGATAATTTTTTGGTCTCCGATAAAAAGCTCCGCATAATTCAACTTGGCAGTCTCAACAGCAGCCTCCCCTTCACCGTAGTAGGAAAGTTGACCGACACTAGCCTGAGGCAGCTTATCCTTGTAGTAATCCAACATAGGCTGGGCCAAACCAACCTGTTCCTGCGAGAAGAGCAGGCAGATGTCAAACTGATAAGGCTTGTCCAAGTCCGGTGCATAAGACAGTTGCCAAGACAGACCAAAGCGGTCTTCCAACCAGACATAGTAAGGGCTGAAAGGATATTCTCCCAAAGGCATGAGAATACGACCGCCTTCTGACAAGGCTTGGTACAAACGTGTCACTTCATCCTTGCTAGCTACATTGACCATAAGGGACATGGACTCATTGAGCTTAAAGTATGGACCCGCACTAATAGCCGCCAAGGTCATATCGCCCAGTTGAAACTGAATCAAATCCGAATCACCCGAAGGCGTATCCGTAATGGTGTAGGTCCAGTCAATCTTGCCTCCGAAGAGTTCTACATAGAAAGCTACCGCTTCTTTTGCCTCTGTATCGTACCAGAGATGTGGGATAATGGTTTGCATTGATTTCTCCTTTGAGTTAGTAGCCCCAGTATAACACTTGTCCGTACAAAAACAAAACATGTTGCCTTACACTTACAGATGTGCTATACTGAATAACTACAAAATTGACAGGAGAATGAAATGGAAACTTGGAACGCCTACACAGCCGATGGTCAGCTGACCGACCACACTCTCACACGCGGAGAAGCCATTCCCCACGGCCTCTACCACCTGGTCGTCGAGTGCATCATCCGCCACCGCGACGGCAGCACCCTCTTCATGAAACGCGACAGCACCAAGCCCTCCTACCCTGACTATTATGAAGCAACAGCAGGAGGTTCAGCATTGTTTGGGGAAATAGCAGAGCAGGCCATTTTACGCGAAGTCCGCGAAGAGACAGGCATTGAACTGACATCTAACCAACTACGCCACCATACACACTTTGTTGCCCATGACGACCAGTGCATTTTCCACTGCTACTGGGCTGAAACCGACTGGGACAAAGCTGCTATCCAACTCCAAGCCGACGAAACCAGTAACTACATCTGGGTCCCACAAGAAAATTTGAAAAATTTCCTTGAAACAGAGCTAGTCATTCCAAGGCAGACATACTATGTGAAGAGCTTGTTTTTAGAAAGCTAAATTCCCCTAACAGACAAATCCCCGCCGTCACAGGACAGTGGGGATACTTTTATTTCAAACCTGCAACTAGGTCAGCAATATCGGCTGGTCGGGTGCGGCAGCAGCCTCCAACTACCTTGGCACCCAGTTCGTGCCATTCAAGTGTGTTGTCCAGAAGAGAATGGCTGTCGTCTGCCTTTTCCTTCCAAGTTTGAGTGGCTCCATCATAGACTTCCCCAGAATTTGGATAGGTGACAAATGGTTTATCCGTTTTCTCTCTCAACTTGCCAAGGAAAGCTGAGTACAGCGAGGGAGCCGTACAGTTAAGACCAACCGCCAAAATCTGCTCACTGCTGTTGACCAGCTCTGCTATTTTCTCAATAGACGTTCCGTCAGAAATCGACTGACCGTCTTGTGAAGTGAAGCTAATATAGGCCTCTATCTCTGGAAAATCCTCTGCCAGCAACTCTACCAAGGCTTGTGCTTCAAGAAAATTTGGAATGGTCTCCAAGGCTAAGAGTTCTGCTCCCTGTTCTAAGAGAAGTTCGATTCGGCGACGATGAAAAGCCTTCAATTCCTCCAAACTGATGTTGCCATAATCACCTGTGTACTCCGAACCATTGGCTAGATAAGCCGCATAAGGACCAACGTCACCTGAAATAAGGGGATAGGTTCGTTGTCCTTTTTCAGCCTCCGACAAGCCAGCCCAAACCTCGTCTCGAGCCTCCTTAACCAAATCAACTGTCAGACGAATCAACTTTTCAGCCTCAGCCTGTGACAAAGCAGCTTCCGCCAAACCTTCAAAAGTCGCCTGATAGGTTGATGTCGTGATCAAATCTGCTCCAGCACGAATATAATCCCTGTGAATATCCTTGATATACTGAGGATTTTCCAAAAGATATTTGGCAGACCAAAGCTTACCTGATACATCATGACCGCGAAATTCCAATTCCGTTCCCAGAGCACCATGTAAAATGACAAACTCTTGATTTTCTAATAGTTCCTTAAAACGACCCATACGAGTTTCTCCTTACCACCTTTTAAAGCGAATGTAATGATACGCATAACAACCAATCATAAAGGGCACACCAAAGTATAGACCGGCACGCTGAGAAGGATCCCAGCCAATTCCGATGATGGAAATAACCAGCAAAACAACTGTAATCCATGGCAAAGTCGGTGAAAATGGCGTCTTGTATTCCAATTCGTCTTCGCTATGATTCTTCAAAAATTCACATCGGAAGCCGATTTGTGCCAATGGAATTGCCAACCATGCAATCACGACTGCAAAACCAGCGATAGAAACCAAGGCTAAGAAAATAGTATCTTCTGCATAAATTGATGCAATCAAAGCGATCACAACACCAACCATGGACAAAATCATGCCACGCATTGGAACACCATGCTTGTTGATTTTTACCAATTCCTTGCTAATCATGCCCTCATTGGCCAAAGACCAAAGCATACGGCTTGAAGCGTAGAGACCTGAAGTGGACGCAGATAAAATAGCCGTCAAGATGATGAAGTTCATAATGTCTGCAGCGTAAGGAAAGCCAATCTTATCCAAGACAAGTACGAACGGTGCTTCGGTCACACCCGCTTCTGACATGGGAAGTAAAGCTGCTAAGACCACGATGGTCAAAACAAAGAAGATAACCAAGAGACCGATGGTCGATTTAATAGCTTGTGGCACGGCTTTCTTAGGATTATCTGTCTCCCCTGCGGCAATTCCAATCATTTCCACACCTGAAAAGGCATAGTTAACAGATAGCATGACCGAAATAAAACCAACCAAACCGTTCGGTAGTAAGCCTTGGGCTGTAATATTATTGAAGAGCGGCGCAGCATTTGTCCCCTCAAAAGGCAAGATGCCAAAAATCGCCAAGGTTCCTAAAATGATGAATGCCATAATGGCATAGACTTTGACAGAGGAAAGTGCGTCTTCTGCTCGAGCAAACCAGCCGATAGACAGCGTGTTCAAACCAAAGACAATGACCGCGAAAATCGTTGCAAAAATCCAAATTGGCACACTAGGAAACCAACGTTGCATAAGCTGAGCTGCTCCTACGAACTGTGATGCCAGAGCGACTACCCAACAAAGCCAATACATCCAGGCCACCATAAAACCAGTACCAGGACTGATAAACTTAGTAGCATAGGTATGGAAGGAGCCTGTTACTGGCATGGCTACGGAAAGCTCCCCTAGAGAGAACATGACCAAATAAACCATAACAGCTCCAAAAAGATAAGCAGCAACAGCGCCGAAAGGTCCAGCCTGTGCAATAGTATAGCCTGAACTCAAAAACAAACCTGTACCAATTACCCCACCGATGGACAACATCTGCAAATGACGGCTGTTCATTTCACGGTTAAAAGTACCTTGATTTTCAAAATTATGATTTTCCATAAACTCTCCTAAGTACTAATGATTTACCTTATCATAACACATTTTTTCAGAAAATCGTTATACCGTTTTCAACGCGAGTGTTATAGTTATCAGTTATAACAAAATCCCCGCCGTCACAGGACAGCGGGGATTATTTATCTTACAAAGATTTCAACATATTATCAATATGCTGGATGGATTTTTCACGGCCGAGGTAGAGAATTTAATAATCCCGTAACTTTTTAATTTCTTGATATATGTCCTTTCGGAATTTTCCAAGAGATACATTTTTTATATCCTCTTCAAAAATCACATCACCATAAATCATTCTATCTATCTCGTCATCTGTTAGAGATAGGTAAAAGTCATAATATTGAATGACAGTATCTATTTTCAGCATATCTCGCAACTCATCCCTATAAGATTCTGAGTACCTAACTTCACGTTCCAACATATTCTGTATATCTAAACCATGAATCTCGTATGCTTCTTTTAGATTAAGAGCTGCAATATCTCGTTGTTTCTTCTTAATTGCGTCAATATCTTGATATTTATCTTTTTTGGTAGAAATAACAACCTCAATATCATCAATGGTTTTGTAGCGATAATGAAAGACTACTTCATTTTCCTCCACATGCTTTTTAATGAATGGATGAACATTTAAAGCTTCAGTCCCCTTGATATGATTACAAGCTCCACAAGATGGGATTAAATTATATAGACTAACAGCTAACCATGGAAATTCATCCTTACTATAAAAATGGTCCATTTGTGCCGCAAACCTATCCCCACGATTGTTTATATAATTTCGATTACAATAAGGACAGACAGTTACTCCCAATTCCCTAACAAGAAATTGATTGATATTAATTTCTGATTTACCAAAAACAATCGATCTAGACAAAATATTATAGTCTGTATAAACCTTTTTTAAGTCATCAATTGCTTTAGAGTGTTTTGGTGTCTTACAAGTATTTTTAATAGCAAACTTAGCCAGCTCCTCGGGCGGTAATAATATTAAATGCCTAAAAAACGTTTTCCCATCCCAGCTGCTATTGATACTCTTAGGAATATATTGTTCTATAAAGCTCTTCAACTCAGCCAAATTTAAAGGATCATTATACCTAGCTAATATTCTTTTAAAGTATAGCTCTTCAACAGTGGTCCTATTCCCAAAATAGTTTTTCTTTTTGCGATATGGTTCTGTATCAATATATATCATCTATTCCTCCCCATTATGTGAATTCATAAGCTCTTCTATCTCTGATACTATTGTCAGTATCTGCTCATTATTGCCCGATGCTTCTTTCAATTGCTGAAATAACCCGTTCAGCTCACTTTTTTCTGAAGGAGAATCTGACAAGTTTTCACTAAAGCAAATTTTATCCCAGATAGACAGCAACTTACGTTTGATTAACTGTTCGCCAATTGCATCAATCCTATACTTCAAGATTTGTTTGAACTGATTATCACTCGAAGATTTTTGAATTTTTTCTCTAATGAAAGAGTTATTTAAGATACCCTCTCTTAATTTTATATACTTCGCTCTATATTGTGTTTTATATTCATCCTTGAAATTTATTTGGTTAAATTCAGGAAAAATGATTTCACCAGACTTAAGTTTATCAATGATTTGTTTATCGACTTTAAACTTTTCTCTGAAAAGTTTTGTAAATTCCCCTTGATATCTCGCTTTCTTTTTGTAATATTTTTCGTAAAAGTAATTTGCATACTCCTCTTCGTTACTGATTTTTTTAATATTCTCGATATCTTTCTCAATCTGTGAACGATGCGAAAACCACACTTCAAAAGCTTCATCGTCAATTTTTTTGATTAAATCATCTGTGTCACCTGCAAAGAGTTCTTCATATCTCTCTTTACACTTCCCTTTGTATATATCAAAAATCCTAGATGCTTTATCCTGCCATAACTCTAGCTCATATAGTACCTCGATTGTTTCTTGAATTTGTTCTTTTGCATACTCTCCACGTGTACTTTCTAGGAAAAAGGATTCACGATACAAGTCATGGATATTCTGACCAAATGTTGTCACTTGATTCTTTTCCATACCTTGATTTTCAACAATAATCCTCTGCCCATTATCACCTTTTCTTAGCATGATGACATTTTCTGCATAGATATCTGACAGCATAATCGGAGAGTGCGTTGTCATGACAATCTGAATGTATTTACCTTTGAAAATCTCCTTAATGATTGGCAGAGCAACACTAATCCACCGACGCTGCCACTCTGGATGAAGTCCTAAATCAACCTCGTCCAAAAGCAGAAGAATGTTGGTAGCTTTCAATCCCTTTTTAATGCTATATAAACGTCCAAAAAGATTTAATAAAGCAAGTTCTCCCGAACTTAACCCATCCCAAGAGAATGTAATTGTACTCAATAACTTATCAATACATAAGTTATAAAATGGGCTGATATATGAATTTGTTGCAGTTTTCTCAAATTTCACACCTTTCATTTCTTCTACTAACATTAGTATGGAGTAATATTTTTCATAAAATACATCAAAAATTTCCGGTTCCGATACTGTCTTTCGTTCCGCTGGATCTTCAATTTCCTCAATTTTCTTGACTAGTGACACTAATTTTTCACGATATTCTTTTCCTATACTCTCCAAACTCAAAAAATCGTTAATAACTACTTCTTTATCAATATTCCTTCCTAATCGAATTTTACGTTTTTCTCTATCTAGAAAACTGTCTTCAGGATGTTTAAAATAGTCTAAATATGCATTTGCTTCAGCCCAAGCCGTCTGAATACGTTCATCTTTATCCCATCGGATTAGAAAATCATTCCAATCTTTAACTCCTAATTTTTTTTTGAGATTATAACAAGATGGAATCTCTTGCCACTGCCCATCTTTTGTAACTAACTTAAATTTATATCTATCGTTTTCTGTCGGTTTTTCTAGTGGCTCCGCCTCTCTTAATTCTCTTTCCTTTATAAAAGTATAAATAAGTACATCATATAAATTCTGAAGGAGTTGCTTCTTTGGTGAGTATTTATTGTCTACTGTATGCTGGCTAACACTATTATCATTTTTCTTGTCATCATCATTTGTTCCAGAAAGCTTTCTTGGAGCAAGAATGTCGTCAATCTCCAAAGTAGTTTTGTAGTATTTCAACGAGTCATCTTTATTAATGACAATCTTCTTGCTTTTTATAAAACGAAGTATATCAAATTTATTAACAATTGCACTATTAAGAAAAACTATTTGTTTTTTCATATCACTTATATTCACATAGTGCAACTCTGATTCCTTTAATAAACGACTTGTAGATACATCTTTTGAAATAGTTAACTCCCTCTCGGGAGAGCTTAGTTCTATCGCATTAGAAAACTTGACTATATTGGCCTCTGAAACTCTTGGCGACTTTTGAGTGTAATGTTTGCTACCACTCTTTTTCGTCAAAAACTTTATCTGGGAAGTCCAATGATTTTTAATATCAGTTTCTATCTGCGTGTAGTATCTGTATCTGTCATTATCTACATCATAAAATACAAAAACTTTGTCAGCCGGCATACTCAGTATATCATTCACCAACCTAGTCTTCCCAACCCCATTTTCCCCAACAATAACAGTTAAATCATCAATTCCTTCTGCATATGGGATTTTGATATAGTCTTTTTCTTCTATCTTAAAATTTTTTCCATCTGTATGTTCGACCTTAATGTCTGGTAAAAAGTTGATGATTTCATATTTCTCTTCTTTATTCTCTTCCTTGCTCTTTTCCTTGCTTTTGGTTTCCTCAATCACCGCAACCAATCGCATTCCTTTTTTCTTCATCGTCCTTATCTCCTTACTACATTTATTTCTTATTATAACCTCAAATGTAATTTTTAAAAAGCAAAAATAAAAGAAGTTGAACATAGCCAACTTCCTTACTAATTATTTCATTACAAAGATTTCAACATATTATCAATATGCTGGATAGATTTTTCACGGCCGAGCAGGTAAATGGTGTTTGGCAACTCTGGTCCGTGCATTTCGCCTGAAACGGCGATACGGATTGGCATGAAGAGGTTTTTGCCCTTGATGCCTGTTTCTTTTTGGACCGCCTTGATTTGAGGGAAGATGTTATCTGGTTGGAAATCTTCGTCCGTCATAGCTTCCAATTTTTCCTTGAGAGCGTTCAAGACGGTTGGAACAGTTTCGCCAGCCATGACTTCTTTTTCTTCCTCGGTCAATTCTGGGAAATCTGAGAAGAAAAGGTCTGTCAACGGAACGATTTCATCCACAGAAGACATTTGTGGCTTGTAAAGTTCCACCAATTTTTCTGCCTTGTCTGTCAAGCGACCTGCCTCCTCCAAGAATGGTTTGGCAAGGTTGAAAATGGTCTCCAAATCAGCTTTTTTGATGTACTCATTACCCATCCAAGCCAACTTTTTCGGATCGAAGGAAGCCGGAGACTTGCTGAGGCGTTTTTCGTCAAAGAGTTGGATAATCTCCTCTTTGGAGAAGATTTCTTCCTCGCCACCCGGCGTCCAACCCAAAAGCGTGATAAAGTTGAAAACAGCTTCTGGCAGGTAGCCTTTTTTGCGGTAATCTTCGATAAAGGCAAGGGTATTGGTGTCACGTTTGGACAACTTTTTACCCGTAGCAGAGTTGATAATCAAGGTCATGTGGGCAAATTCTGGTGCTTCCCAGCCCAGTGCCTCATAAACCATAAGCTGCTTGGGTGTATTGGCAATGTGGTCGTCCCCACGGATAACGTGCGAGATGTTCATCAGATGATCGTCAATGACCACGGCAAAGTTGTAGGTTGGGTAGCCGTCACGTTTCTGGATAACCCAGTCGCCACCGATGTTGCCACCCTCAAACTCGATTTCGCCCTTAACCATGTCATTCCATTTGTAAATACCAGCTTCATTGACCGCCAAGCGAACAGTTGGGACAATGCCAGCCGCCTCACGCTCTGCAACGTAGGCTGCTTTTTCATCTTCAGACATACCCAGGTATTCGTTGATGTAGCGAGGTGTTTCGCCCGCAGCTTCCTGACGCTCACGCTCCGCCGCCAATTCCTCTTCTGTCACGTAAGACTTGTAGGCCTTACCTTCTGCCAAAAGTTGATCAACGTATTTTTGGTAAATATCCAAACGCTCTGATTGACGGTATTGCTCATGAGTTTCTGGACTCTCATCCCAGTCAATACCCAACCAACGCAGGTTTTCAAGCTGAGAACGCTCGCCGTCTTCCACATGGCGTTTGCGGTCTGTGTCTTCGATACGAATGATAAAATCACCGCCGTGGTGACGAGCAAAAAGATAGTTAAACAATGCTGTACGGGCATTTCCGATATGCAAAAGTCCCGTTGGACTTGGTGCGTAACGCACACGAATTGGTTTAGTCATGTTTCTCTCCTGTAAAATTTCAATCAAGAACATTATAGCATAGAACGTAATAAGAAGATAGAAAAATCAGCCTAGAGAGACTGATTTTGAGGTGTTTTTCATGCTTTTGAGTTTTAGCTATCATTTAATCGAAAATAAACAATGGATAAACGAGGGCTTTATACTACTATTCTATACGATAGCTATGTCCACAACTTACACAAGTAATAATGGTATCAAACAAGCCCTCAGCAGGCTTTCCACACGCCGGACAATAGACTCTCTTGGCCTCCAGGCGATAGGTAGTCTTCCTGATAAGTGATTGCCCTTGACTTTCTACAACATCTTCTTTCCGACTTTCATATGCCAAAACCTCTTTCAAACTTCTTCCCTGACGTCCTGTCCGAGGCGGGCGAAGTAAGATATAGAAAGATAGTGTGAAAAAGACAATAAAGGCTACCGTCACAATAATCAAAGCAGTACTTACTAAGGAAGGTACTGAAATTCCAGCCTCCTTTTTTCTTCTAAAAAAATCTAAAATCATCTGCCAGAGAAAAATTGTAGAGCCTAGCCAAATGATAAAAATGATAGGGAATCCAAATTTTGTTATCTCTAATCGATAGCGTCGCATCTAGGGCTCCTTTCTGGCAAGCCAAGCACCACAGTGGCTACACGATTGTCCTTGTCCTAATTCTAAAAAATTTTCTGCACTGCAAGATTCACAAATAACAAGATAGGTCTCTTCTGTAATCTGATAGTGTTCAAAGAGTTCAAAAAGTTCCCTTATCTGTGCTTGTGTTTTAACGCGTTCTTCTAATCGAGATTTTCGATAAGTTAATACACAACTGATTAGTATAATTACAATATAAAGAACTGCCACTCGTATAATCAAAGTTTTGACAATATTTGGCAATGTCATTTGACTACCCTCTGCTGAAATGACTACGCAAAATAGGATTATCAAAGGTATCATCAAAGACATTGATAGATATTTCAGGTTATCCGTCGAAAAGAATTTGACAACATTTTCTACAACTGTCCGACCTCGTGGTTTAATTAACACTACTACCATTGCACCGATTATATAAACCGGATTGGGATAACCAATCAAAAGCAAAAAAAGAGCTAATAATGGAAAGCATGCCAACACACCATCTGATGACAGCGCATCGTGAGTAAGGGAATCCCAAATATGACCAAAAAGGTCACAATAAAGTTAAATACTAAAGAAATAGTATCAAGTCGCATATCTTGTGAAAATATTGTTGCGACTATACAATAGATCATCATTCCACTAAAAAGTAACCAACTACGAAGTGCATCCCAGATTGATTTTAACACTTTAAGCATGTGACTGTTCCTTTTTTTCTCTCAAGTAGTCTTTGTAACGTACTTTTCCTTGGTATATCTCATCCAATGCGTTAGCCTTCAGCTTGATGTTCTCTAAAACACCACAACTATAGTAAACAAAGGCTGCTAATGTGAAACCCGAAAAAGAGAATATTATCGTACCAACACTGAATTTAGAATCAAGAATAGTATCAGGAAAAGCATGAATAAGGAGGAGGAGGACCAAAATAGCATTAGCTAGTCCCATGAAGACTAAACTCAAAAAACGAAATAATTGATACATTAGTAGTCTCCTTGTTTTGGGGTAAAGACATCCTCACTATTATCTGCAATAATTTCTCTTCGAACCCTTCGATAGTGACTATCAGTTGCTGTCAAACTACCAATAATAGCTACACCACCAATAACAATAACTTCAACAATCCAAAAAACTCTGATAGAAATATAGTTGGAGATAAAAAGCATAATGCTTTGAAAAATAACCCAGATAACGGTTACGATATTGATGGGCAACCAGTCAGTAAAGTGTCGTTTAACTATTAGTTGCAGAAAAAACAGAAATTCCGATAAAACCAATAACCCCAATGCAATAAAATAAAGACCAATTTCCTTGTGAGGAATCAGAAGTCCCAAGGCCACCGTTGTAAGCATGACCAGCACTCCTGTCACATATATCCAAATATTTTTACTCATATTTCCTCCTAGCGTGACTGTCCACAGTTACTACAAAATTTAGCTCCGTCGGTAAAAGCCGTCCCACATTGACCACAGAATTTCGCTAAACTAACTGTAGGGCTGTTTTCAGAATTTATCGTTTTTTCTGTTTGTATTGGTATCTGAGGCTGTTGAGCAGAATGAGCTCCCTGTCCCAAATTTCCCATAAGTGTTCCAAAATTTGCTCCCATTCCGAGCCCCATGGAAACTCCCATGCCAGCTCCCATAAGATCCCCTGCGGAACCTTCATTTTGTGCCGCTTTTTCTAGAACATCAAATTGGCGCTCTTCTTGATAACTGTATCCCTCAATCTCCCGAGTGCTACGCTCCCCTTTTGCACTAAGAACTTGTTTATGGAATCGAAACCCTTCCTTGTACCCCTCACTATCTTGGTTTACTTTCAAGGCTTCAATATTAAATTCTTGTACAGAAATTCCATATTTAGCAAAACGATTGCTTAAAAGCTCTGATAACCCTTGAGCAATATCATGGCTATGCATTTCAATATCAATTGTAGCAATTCGACTATTCGCAACAACTTGAGAAATACCTGATGTAATCGTCCCGATAGCCGCCTGTCTGAAACGCTTCTGAAATACTTCTGCCGTAATAACATCTGGATGACTCGGCATAAATTCTAAAATAAATGTTTCTAAGTCTATGATTCTTGGTATAAAATTTCCATGTGTTTTTAATTCAACAGGAATTTGACTTTCTGGATCGCGAACTAGTATCGGTGAAGGAGTCCCCCAGCCAATCGGCTGTAAATCATACATGTTAACAAACCATAGGAAAGATGAATCTGGTGACACACCGCTACTAACAAACGACTTGAGTTTTGCTAGTCCCTGAGTATTATTCCCCTCAATTTTATGCTTCCCTTCTTCGTAAGATGCAACAGCTCGTCCATTTGAGAAGAAGACTGCTCGTTGACCTGGATTAACAATTAAGGTTGTTCCCGGCTTCATATTTTTATTAGGGTGCCGCCATGCAAGAATATTTCTGGTATCTTCTCCTTCATACCTCACAACTTCAAAAAGATTTAATGACATAATATCTCCTTTTCCATTAGGAAAGGCTTGGCTGGTAAGTCAAGCCTTGTTATATGTAGTATAACAAGCGATTTGTCAAGTATTTAGCTGCGATAATTCCTTTTTTATTCCTAATTTTGAGGTGTTTTTTGGTTACATGCCAGCCAGTAGAGGACATAGAGGACTAACAAGCCAGTTGCCGTTAGGAAAAGTCCGCTAATCTGATTGACAGTCAATACCAAGACCAGACCTGATACCAGCAGTCGAGTAAAGGCTTGACCTAGCATAAAATAGGTTGACACCGCTCCGCCAATGGTCGCCAACTGCTCCTCTGGCATAGAATTGACAAACTTAGCGTTAAACTTAGGT
The DNA here is from genome assembly GCF_044427305.1 of Streptococcus sp. 2021WUSS109. Classification (NCBI taxonomy): domain Bacteria; kingdom Bacillati; phylum Bacillota; class Bacilli; order Lactobacillales; family Streptococcaceae; genus Streptococcus; species Streptococcus sp. 2021WUSS109. The sequence goes on along the minus strand of NZ_JAOTGF010000005.1, from coordinate 4,076 downwards.
CCACTAGCTCCAGAGCTAATTCCCATTGTAGTAAGGAAGAAGAAAATAATTGGCAGTTGATGTAGCAACATTCCGACAAACACTCCAAGAAGAGAGAAAGTGGCGGCCACTTCCAGCGTCACCATGCTGGTCTTTTTGAAAAGGGTAAAGACCAAGGTCGAACCCAAGATGTTGCCGACAAAGAAAATCAGAATGGTCAGGGCAAGAGTTGTTTCAACATTGAGGAAGACAAGATTTGGGTCTTCGCTAATCAGCAGGACCAGAATAGGATAGAGAATCGCTCCGCAGGCGTTGATTATGGAGGACCAGGCGGAACTCGGGAATCTTGCGCAGCTCCACGATGGCTTGCTTGAATGAAGCTAAAATGCTCGGACCTTTGGTTTCTGACTCGGGCTGGCTCGGCTGCTCTGCTATTTTCAAAGGCTGCTCCGTCAGGAGTTTGCGAAAGGCTGGCGTCAGCAACTGCATGATGAGGAGGGAGACTAAAAAGGTGCCGGCGTTGAGAAAGGCGAGGTTTTGGTAGGAGAGGAGGCCGACCAAGAGAGCAGAGAGGGCCTGAAAGGCGATGTTTAGGAGGCTGGTCACGGTCTGACGAAAGGCTGAATACTGCTCCCGCTCTTCCTTGGGCGCTACGCGTAATCCCAGAGGTGTATAGAGGCCGTTTTCATAGAAGCCAGCGAAGTCTGCAAAGACATTGAAAGTTGCAGCCACCACGACAATCCAGAGGGCTGGCTCAAATCCCATGCAGAATCCGAGGATGAGGTAGAGAAGGACACGGAAGAGAAGGGTCAGCTTGATAGTACTGATTTTGTTGACCGTCTTGTCTGCCAGATAGCCTGTGAAGAGGCCCATAAAGCTAGGAAAGATTTCTGAGAAGGTCACAATCGCCAGCGCCAGACGACTGTTGGGCACCAGCAAAACATAGTTCATCAGGGCCAGATAATAGACAACATCACCAAAATTGGACAGCATATCCGCCGTCAGTACCCATAGGTAGGTAGCATTTTTCAAAATTTTTTTCATGATAATCCCTTTCTTTTTATAATTTTTAGAATATTCAGATATTTTGTCTTACAGAGGAGCCTGGATGGACTTCCTCTGTGATTATTCTTTTACATAGAGTAAATATTTAATGTAGAAAATGCCATATCACCCGTTACCAAGAGAACCTTTTCTTTTGGCTCAGATGCATAATTGTTAGTTGTTGACATGGCGCTATCCAACTCTACTACCGCTTGCCAGTCAGCAGGCAGGTAGAGTGTGATATTTGAGAAGGCAGCATCGATATGAAATTCAGCCTTATCTCCCAGAATAACCGCCTGATCAAAGTAAACCATACTAGATCCAAAGGCTACATCCACACTGTCATGAATAAAATTCTCCTCATGGATATAACGAGTCGAGGAACCAAAAGCTGTATCGCGTCCCTTATCGCCAATCACTCCTGTGACAAAACTTTTTGTATCGACCATATTCTTACTCCTTCTAGGTTTTATTAACAGCTTCACCCCTGTACAAGCCAGTATCACACCTAAAATCAAGGTCCAGATATCAATTTCCAACCAATTAAAATGACTGTTTAGCACAATAAAGACCAAGGTTCCCCAGACAAAGCTTGTAACTAGCTGTTTTTTTATCATTGCTTTAAAAAAGAGATAACTCCAACCGACTACCAGCGCCAATTTCCAAAGAGGAAATTCCACAACCGGCAAGTAGTCTTGAAACAAGACCAAGCCTGCCAAGATTAGTAAAGCTATTCCCAAACCATTTCTTTTCATCTTCCTACCTCACTTCTTGTAATTTTTCTTTTAATAAATGATAATAATGCCGCGACATGTGAACTTCCTTGTGAGTCTTATAGAAGGAAATCCGACTGGTGCCCGAGAAGGACTTATCTAGCGAATAGACTACCTTGCTATTGACAATGGTTGACTTAGCTACCCGACAAAAGTAGATGGGCAAATACTCCTCAAGTTCATAGAGTTTCATCTTAACCTCGTAGGCATCATCGCCTGTATGAGCAAAAATCTTGGTTCCGTCCGTTTCAAAGAAAAGTATGTCACCCAATGAAAGAAAATACTCGCTGCTCCCCTTGTAAAAAACAAGCGAGGGACGACTAACTTGTTGCAAAGCTTGCTGAATCTGTTCAATCTCTGATCCCAGCTGACTGGTTCGGATAACAACTTCAACCTGATCTAAGCTGTCATCAAATTCAATCCTAACTTTCATAGCTCCCTCCTTTTTGATAGCTCTATTATACCAGTTCGACATCCAATTACAAGGGCATTTCAGTAAGTGGCAAAATTAGACAGGTAAGTGGTAGAAATAAACTAAGAAAAGTCCCTTGCATTACGCGAGGGACCTAATTTTTATTATATGATTTTGAAAATTGCAGAGTTTTTTTCTTAAAAAATCGCATCCAGCAATGATGTGCTTCCACCACCACCGTCACCACCTGCACCGACAATATGATTGCCAATGACCTGAGCAAAGGTCTCAATGTTCAAGCTCTGTACATAGATTTCCCCATAACCTGTAAAGGTATTAACGATTCCTTCACCTGTACCGATAGATTGGAGGAAACCATTTTCCATATGGATATTGTAGTCCAAATCACGACTCCAAGCAACCACATGAGCATTGTCAATGGTGATACTTCCACCATCCAAAGTTAGCTTCTTAATAGAACCAAATGCATTCGCCAAAAGTGTTCCGCGCCCCTCTGTCGTCATCACAAAGAGTCCACCCTGACCACCAAAGAAAGCTTTTCCAACACTCTGGCGTTCCATTTTATATTGAGCAGAACCATCAAGGGCAAGGAAGGCACCATCATTTAGTCGATATTGCTCTGCACCAAGTTCCAAGGCAATAACCTGACCTGGCGTTGAAGGCGCAAGTGCAATTTTTCCGTCATCGCTATTGGAAATGGCTTGCGTGATAAACATAGATTCGCCTGATACCATTGACCGACCGATGGCCCCCATCAATTTACCAAAACCTGAACCACCACGCGCATTGAGCTTGGTATTCAAGGTCACACTCGGCGTATGGTAGACCATGCTCCCTTGTTGAATATAAGCTGATTCACCAGCTTCCAAGGCGATTTCTACCAAAGGAAACTGCATATTGCTATCGATAGTATATTTCATCCGATTGTCTGACATAGTTGACTCCTATTTTTTACGAAAGGTCCTGTTAACCACAGGATAGCCATAATAAACCTAGAACAAGCTAAAATAAACTAAGTATCATTTATCTCTTTGTTTGTTCTGTTGTGATAATACAATTTTATCTCATTCAAAAAAACTTGTCAAGGATTTCTCGGCCATTCAGATAAAATTTACAGGAAAAACCGAATTTCCTGAGCATTCCTATATAACTTCTGTCATACGACCCGTATCCACATCATAAACCGCACCAGAAATTTCAACGTCGTCAGGTATGAGCGGAGATTGTTTCAAGAGAGCAATATCCTCCCGCACGCTTTCTTCAATGTCTGTAAAAGGAAGAAAGTCCTGACCAGCCACATCCACTCCCAAATCCCGCTTGAGTTGGACCGCAAAGTCCTCATTGGTAAAGGTCTGGGCACCGCAGTCTGTATGGTGGAGCACCACGATTTCCCTTGTGCCGAGCTGCTGCTGGGAAATGACCAGCGAGCGAATCATGTCCTCCGTCACGCGCCCACCCGCATTCCGCAAAATGTGGGCATCACCCAGAGCCAAGCCCAAGGCCTGCGCCACGTGAAGCCGTGAGTCCATACAGGTCACGATAGCCACCTTTGTCTTTGGACGAAGAGGCAAATGGTAATCACCATGCAGGTCAACATAGGCCTTGTTGGCCTTCATAAAGTTTTGAAAATAAGACATAGGACCTCCTTGTCTGATGAGAATTTCTGAAAGTTTCAGAAATAGGTTAGACCTAGCTTATCACATTCCCGACTATTTGTCGCAATCAAAACCACCAGTCGAACTGGTGGTTTGTTCTGCGGCTATAAGCCGCTTGTTCCGGCCAGGGCCAAAGGCCCACTGAAATAGCTTCCTCGCGCACCACTTTCCCGAGCAGGTGCTAAAGCACCA